>JAJYMP010000080.1 GCA_021786915.1 Chloroflexota bacterium | reverse complement strand
TGACGACCGTCGAGGGCCCCTGGGAGTTCGTCGCTGCCCTCTGACCACGAACGCCGAGCCGTCGCCCCCGTGGTCATGAGGACGCGCCCGGGAGTGCCGGCTGTCGCCGGCCTCGCTGGGCACGGATGGCTCCTCGGCACTCCGGGCACGCGGGCTTGTTCTCGCGGACCTTCTTGATCCGGGTGCGCGGCGACATCGGGAAGAGCGGATGGAGTTCGGGGTAGTTCCGACATCGCCACAGGACGGACCCTGCTGACCGGACTGTGAGGCGCTCGGGGGTCTTGGGCAGGTTCTCCTTGGCCACCCACTCCTCCGCGACGAGCTCGGGGTAGCGAGCGGCCAGCGAGGTCTCGGGCGTCGCCCAGGGGCGGTGACACACGCGGCACCGCGTGCGACGCAGGACGCGCTGATCCACCGGCGCCGACCAGCGGTGTCCGCAGTCGGCGCAGATCCACCTGGCGCCGTAGCTCGCGCCGTAGGTGATCGTGCCCGGGTCGCGGTCGTTCGCGGGATCCCAGTCGCGCAGGAGCTCGGGAAACGCGACGCCCGCACGCTTGCCCGAGCTCGGGGCAGCCTTTCGCGCTGGACGCGCGCCTGGCACCCCGGTCTCCCTTGGCCTCGGCTGGCGCCACCATCACGCATACGTCCCCTTTCGCTGGTGAACGGTCGTTCCTGGCAGTACGCCCTCGGCGTGGTGCTACGAGGGGACGGAGGCGAGTGCCCGAGCGTGGCTCGAAGTGGCCTCGGTGGCCTACCTGTTCATCCGGTTGCGCGTGGAGCCACCCTGACCTATCAGGGGAGTGGCAGCATGGTCCGGAACCCGCGCAGGGTTCCGCGCGTCGGTGGTCGAGGAGGCAGTCTCATGAAGCACCGCGCGGCTGCGATGGTGCTCGCTTCGGTGATCGCGGGCGCCTGCGCGTCGCCGGTCGGTTCACCGACGGCGCCATCGCCCTCGTCCGGAGCCTCGCCGTCCGAGGCGCCCTACGCGCTGTATGTGGCGGATGTGGATGGGCCCCCGATCGACCTCCTGATCGGGGGTCGGCTCGTTGCGCGGATCGGATGCTCGGGCTACACGATGCTGCGGGCGGGAAGCGGTGGCGTTCCCCAACTGCCGTGGTCGCTCGATGTGCGGCGGCAGGGCGGCGGCCTGCTCCAGCACTTCGAGCTCGAAGGCGGCCAGGACTTCACGTTGCTGCTGCGCGGCGACACGGTGGCACTCGGGCAGTTCGGCTCGGCCGGCCCCACGACGGCTCCTGGCGCCTGTGCCCGCTGGGATTCGTAGGCGGTTCGACGATGCTCAACGAGATGCGGAACGCGGCGCGACGCAGGCTTCCACGCGCCTGGCCGACGGTGCTCCTGCTGACGGTCATCTTGCTGATCGTCGTCGCGGTCTCGACGGCCCAACAGGCCGCGCAGCCGCACATCCCGACCACCATCAACTCCTGGATCCAGGGCATGATCACGGTCGGGCCGCCCTGCCCGTCTGCTGCCGCGGGCGCCGCGGTTCCAACCTGCGTCTCCAAGCCGCTTGCCGGCGCGATCATCGAGCAGCGGTTCGGCCAATCCGGCGTCATTGACCGGACGACGAGCCAGGCGGACGGCAGCTACGAGTTCGTCGAACCCGGGGGCGGCACCTACACCATCGTCGGTGAAGCGGTCCCGGGCATCTCGGGCACCCCGGCGCCGGTCATGCTCACGGTCGCGGCGGGCACCGGCGCGCAGCTCGATCTGCGCTACACGACGACGAACCCCTGACGCGGGCCGAGCAGACGCGGGGGCCAAGCGCCTGTCAGTGGCGCCAGATAGCCGACCAGAATGATGGCGGACCCAGGGCACGCCGAGGGTCCCTGGCGTGAGGCCTTCGGCCACACCGAGGCGATCGCGCTACCGGCCTGACGGCCTCGAGGAGGTGCAGAACTCGAGGTAGCCGATCTCGCCCGGCGAGTGGCCGAGCCGCGTGAGCAGGACCGCCGCCTCGGCGAACTGCTGCGTGCCGTGATTGACGACGTAGATCAGGTATCGCCAGCGGGCGAGCGGGTTGCCCGCACCGGGCGGCGTCGCCGTGAGATCCTCGTCCGACGGGTCGTCGAACCACGCGCGCAGCTCACGCTCCTCGCGATGCCAGCGGTCGGCGACTGCGTCGAGCGTCTGGAAGTCCTCCGGCAGCACGTCACCATCCGGGAACGCCCCCTCGCTCAGCCGGGTCCGCCACGCCCACTCGCACTCGATCTGGTGCGCGAGCGTCGCGCGCAGGCTCCGCGTCGTCACCGTGTCGGACGACTGGAAGTCGGCCGGGGAGAGCGCCGAAGCCGCCGCCAGGATGCGGTCGCGCACCCAGAACAGATACTCGAGCTGCTCCCCGACGTCTGCGTGCCTCATCTCGCGAGTATGGGTCGCGCCGCAACGCCGGCACGGCCGTGCGGCCGCCGAGCCCGGTGACGAGCGAGACCTCAGGCTCGACTCAATGAAGTCGAGCGTGAGCGAGATCAGCGCCGCGCTGGTCGCATCGTCGTCCAGGACATCGAACCCGTGGTGCCCGGAAGGATGGACCTCCACGCGGAGCTCGCCGCGACCTTCCGCCGCCGCGACATAGCGGTCGATCGACTCGTTCAGCTCGGGGTGGTCGAGCGCCGCCTTGACGATCAGGGTCGGCGGCACGCGAGCCACGCGTTCGACGACGGCGGCCGGCGAGACGGCGGCCAGGTCCTCGGGCGCGATGGCCGGATCGAGCCGTGCGGCGATGTGGCGCACGTCGAGGAAGCCGTAGTAGCTCACGACGAAGGCGACCGGCGGGTGTGCGAGCAGGGCAGCGGTCACCCCGAAGCTCGAACCGGCCGAGCACGTCCAGATCCCGAGACGGTCGGCATCGATCCCCGGAAGGGCGTGATCTCGGAGGCGCGCGATGGCCGAGAGGAGTTCAGCGAGGAGCGCTGAGGCGTGGCGCAAGCCCTCGGACGATCGGTGCTGGAGCACCACGCCGCACAAGCCGCGAGCGGCGACCGCCTCGCCCCACGACCGGTATTGCCCCCAGTCGAGGACGTTCGCGAGGTCCTCGGCCGACGCGTCCCCGTGGATGAACAGCACGGTCGGAAGGTGCTCGTCCGGGCTGGATCCGGCAGGCCGGTAGATGTCCGCCGGCACCTCGCCGTCGGGCAGCGACAGCCGATGACGGTCGCGCTGGACCTCGGCAGTCCGACCCACGTCCAGAACGATCCGCGCCTCGGTCAGGTCAGGCATCTCCTCCTCCCGACTACTGCCTGGCAAGTATCGCCGACTGGCTGGCGACCGCGAGCGCGGCCGCGGCGCGCGTGTCCCTGCCTTGTCCGCACCCAGTCCGGCAGGAGGTGTTGGTCCTGTGCGGCAGGAGGTGGCCTTTCGAGCGACATAGACGCAGAGACAGGCGCACCTGCGCCACGAGTCCGGCAGGAGGAGCCCAGGTTCGCCGGACTCGGCGAGCCTGGGAGAGACAGCGAGCCGCGACAGATGGAACTTGACGCCACAGTCGCGCTGGACCAGCCTCGGAGGAGCGATCAGGCATTCGACAGCGCAGGGAGTCCCGACCGATGCGTTCCTTCGTGGCGGCGATGCTGCTCGCGGTGGCCGTCATGGCTTGCGGCGGCTCGCCGGGCACGCCGACCAGCCCGCCGAACCCGCCCCCGAGCGCGGCGCTGCCATCGGCCAACGTCCCCACCCCCGGCGCGACGCCAGCCCCGGCCGCGGCGTCCGCCCCGGCGTCGTCAGCGCCCAGCCCCGCGGCGACCCCGGAGGGACAGCTGCCTGCCCTCGACCTGCCCACCCTCGCGGTGCCCGCGGCATCGCTGCACACGATGCCCGGGAACCGCGCGCTCGCCACCTGGGGCTCGCGGACCTACACCGTGGATGAGCCGCCGCAGAGCGGCCACGCCAGCCTCGTCGTGACCGACCTCGCCTCGCGCACCACCGCACGGACCGCGATCCCGCTCCTCGCCGGCGAGACGACCGTGCCGCCCGACGGCCTCTGGGATCCGGCCACGATCGTGGCCGCCGACGCGCACTGGTCGGCGGTCGTCGTCTGGAAGCGCCTCGGCCCGAGCGGTGGCGACGTGGGCACGCCCTGCTCGGGTCACGAGGAGCAACCCGTGGCCTGGCGCCTCCTTGTCGCACCGCTCGATCAGGCCACCGGCCGGCCGACCGGCGCGTTCCGGGTCCTCGATCACGGCACGAACACGCACCCCTTCACGCTGCCAGGGCAGGGCGAGGGCTGCGGCGGCCCGCGCACCCCGCGCGTCTCGCTCGACGGCGACGAGATC
>JAJYMP010000433.1 GCA_021786915.1 Chloroflexota bacterium | reverse complement strand
TCTGGGCCATCGTGGAACGGGAGTTGCCGAACCTCCGAGAGGCCATCGGCGCCCTCCTGCCGCCTCTCGATCAGCTGGAGCGCGAGCTCGCCGGCGAAGGGGACGCCCCAGAGCGGGATCGATGAGAGCGGTCAAGGCGGCGCGTCTTGGAGCCGTCGAAAGCACATCTCTCGCCGACCTTGCCCGGAGCGGGGTTCTCTCTTTCGGAGATGGCTATCGCACCATGCGATCTGAGCTCGGCTCGTCGGGTTTCCCGATCCTGAGAGTCGCCCAGGTCGCGGACGGTTTCATTCGGCCGACCTCCTCCCCGGAGTATGTCCGCGAGGAGTTCCGGCGTGCCATTGGCCCGAAGCTGTCTCAGACAGACGACGTCGTGTTGACGACCAAGGGCACGTTCGGACGGCGCGCATACGTGAGGCCCGAGGACGCCGACTACGTGTATTCGCCTCAGGTGTGCTGGTTTCGGATCGTCGATCGGGCGCGCATCGATCCCCGATACCTCTATTTCTGGCTTGGCAGTTCCGATTTCACGAACCAAGCACATGGAATGAAGTCCCAGACGGACATGGCTGACTACCTCAGCCTCGGTGACCTCGCACGAATCAACGTCCCGCTTCCCCCGCTTCCCCAGCAGCGCGCCATTGCCCACATCCTCGGCACGCTGGACGACAAGATCGAGCTGAACCGGCGGACGAACGAGACCCTGGAGGCGATCGCGCGGGCCCTCTTCAAGTCCTGGTTCGTCGACTTCGACCCCGTCCGCGCCAAGTCCAAAGGCCGCGACCCCGGCCTCCCGCCGCACGTCGCTGAGCTGTTCCCGGATTCGTTCGAGGACTCGGAGCTGGGCGAGATCCCGACGGGGTGGCGGGTTGGACACCTCCGCGATGCACTCGCTGAGCTAGTGTCGGGAGCGCGACCCAGGGGCGGCGCCGTCGGGGATGGCGTGCCGAGCATCGGCGCTGAGAACGTCATTGGGCTTGGTCGCTACGACTTCTCGAGCGAGAAGTTCGTCCCGCCGGCGTTCTTCGAGCAATTGAAGCTGAAGGGCGCAGCAGTCCGGCACGGGGACGTGCTCCTGTACAAGGACGGTGCCGGGATTGGACGCAAGACCTACTTCGAAGGCGATTTCCCGCACGGTGAGTGCGCCGTCAATGAACACGTATTCATCCTGCGAGCCCGGTCCCGGAAATGGCAAAGGTTCCTCTTCTTCTGGCTCGATCAGGACTTGGTGACCAGCGAAATCGTCAGCCTGAACTCGAACTCCGCACAGCCGGGAATAAACCAGCACGGCGTTCGGGGATTGCGCGTTCTGGTTCCTGACCATGGCGTCATTGGTGCGTTCGATCAGCTAGTCGCACCGCTGTTTGGACGCCTCTTCGCAAACTGCCAGGAGTCACGTACCCTCGCCGCTTCGCGAGATGTCCTGCTGCCGAGATTCATCTCTGGAGAGTCGTGGCTTGGAAGCGTCGCGTAGCCGTACGGAAGGTCTGGAGATCGACATGACTCTGCCGATGGAGTTGCTCCAAGTCATCAGCGCTCCCCGCGGCGGCAAGATCACGCTGGTGGTGGGAGCCGGATGCTCCTTGAAGGCGCCGACGTCGATTCCATTGGCTCGACACTGCTCAATGCGGTCCCATGTCCGGCTGATCGCAATTGAAACTCGGGCTTGAGAATGTCATGCGAAGAGCGGCCGATCACGGGCCTGCTGCCGGAGCAGTCCGTCGCTGCCAATCATCGCGGGAACCACGCTCGGCTTCTGGCGGGCCCAGGAACGGGTAAGACCCGAACGCTCGTCCAGCTCGTCTCGTCGCTCATCAACGAGAGGACTGCCTCGGCCGACGAGATTCTCTGTCTCACGTTCACCAGAGCGGCTGCTGCTGGGCTACGCCGGAAAGTCAAAGCAGCCATCGGCGCGGCTGACCCTCCAGAGGTCTACACACTCCACGGTTTCGCACTCCGCCAGCTCATGGCCCGCGGCGTCGATATCGGGGCGGGGCGTGGACATGGCCGGGTGGCTGACGACTGGGAGGAGCGGCACGTCATCGAGGAGGACCTCAAGACACTCCTGGACGAGGACGATGTCCGGAAGGTCCGCGCCCGACTGCGGGATCTGGCCGCCGCGTGGGAGTCGACTCCCGAGGCGGGGGTCGAGGACCGACACGAAGACCCTCAGCTGATCGGCGCCCTTCGCCGCCACAAGGACCAGTACCGCTACATCCTTCGATCGGAGCTGGTATTCCGCCTCAAGGAGCAGCTCGACGCCGACCCGTTCTTCCCGCTGACCGGCAACTACCGCTTCATCGTCGTGGACGAGTTCCAGGATTTGAACCGATGTGACGTCTTGGTGATCAACGCATTGGCTGATCGAGGCGGCACCCTGTATGTGGCCGGCGACGACGACCAGAGCATTTACCAGCAGCTGCGGCACGCGCACCCGCAGGCGATCCGCGACTTCGTCGTCGACCACGCAGCAGCGGACCTACGGCTGACGGTCTGCGTCCGCTGCGACCAGAAGATTCTGGCGTTGGCGAACTCCGTCATCCGCCAGGAAGTGAACCGCGAAGCCAAGACCCTCGTCCACCACGAGAGTGCCGGACCAGGCATTGTCGAAGCCCTGGCGTTCGCGACCGGCGACGACGAGGCACGGGGAATCGCGCGGCTGGCGAGGAGCTTCGTGGACGCGGGCGTCGACGAGGGCCAGATCCTGATCCTGCTGAGAAGCGACTTCCACGGTGCGTTCAGCACGCCGATCAAGAGCCATCTCGACGCCCTCCGGGTACCGGCTGTCGTGCGAACGGCGGAGAAGTCTGCGGTGGACGAACCGCAGGGTCGCGCTCTCCTCGCGCATCTCCGGCTCTTCCTGGATATCGGCGACGATCTTGCTTGGCGCTCCGTCCTGGAGACTGGGGCGCTCGGCGTCGGCAACAACGCGATGGCGGCACTTCATGAGCTTGCCCTTGACCGCGACGTCTCGTTCTCGGCGGCTCTGAACATCGTCGAAGCAGACGTGGCGACGCTGGGGCGGTTCGGCCGGCCGGTCCGCGATGCCACGGCCACCGTTCGCGCCCGGCTCGCGACCGTCCAAGCGACAGCACCGAGCGAGACGGCGAGCGTTGCCGAGGTGATCGACGCCGCTGTCGCTGTACTGCCGGTCACGGCCCTCCTCACGGCCGCCCAGAACGAACTCCAAGGCCTGGCCACTCTCTACGCCCCGACGTCTCTATCCGACTTCTTGGGGGCGATCGCCCTACGGAAGGAGGAAGAAGAGGATCTTGTCCCGCGGACGATCAACATCATGACCGCCCACAAGGCGAAGGGCCTCGATGCGTGCATCGTGATCGTCGCCGCCGCCGAGGAGGAGTTGTTCCCGGGCCGCGGTCACCCCGATGAGGAGCGACGCCTGTTCTACGTCTCGCTCACGCGGGCGAAGCACGCACTCTTCATCACCCTCGCCGGCCGGCGGTACGGACAGCAGGCAAGAGCCGGTACGGGAGGCAATCGGCACCAGCGCACGACGTTCCTCGACGGGACCGGCCTGGTTTCGCGGAATGGACCGGCCTTCGTCGCTGGCTACACGCCCGACGTAGCGCTCCTGAGCCCGGTCGCGCCGCCGGTGCCGGGCGCCTGAACTGGAGGCAGTGTGTGCAACCTCGGGGCGGTGCGTTTGGCAGGAGTTTAGTAGCGCCGACACGATTGACGTCTTACTAAACTCCGATCAAACTCCGGACCGTGGCCATGCTCGCCGATCTTCCCACGATCCTCGGTGCGATCCATGCCGGCCAGCGCGCGGCCAGCTTCGAATCGCGCGTCCTGGAGTTCAAGCGAGAGAAGGCAACCCCCGAGGAGACCGAGCGCGATATCGCCGAGGCGGCCATCTGTCTGGCGAACGGCATCGGCGGCACCGTCGTCGTCGGCGTGTCTGACCGCACGGCCGGTCCGGCTGCATTCATGGGCACAGCGCTTGACCCGGATCGGCTCCGCAAGACGATCCACGCGACGACCCAGCCGAATCTCCTGGTCGAGGTCGAGGCGCAGACGCACTTCGGGGTCCGGCTCCTCGTGGTCCGCGTCCCGGAGGGGATCGAGGTCTACGCGGACCGCAAGAGCCGAGCGTATCGACGGATCAACGACGACTGCCAGCCAATGTCACCGGCCGAAGTCGCTCGTCTCCGCGAAGACCGGCTGGGGGTGGACTGGTCAGCGAAACGCTCGGATCACGGACCGGATGCGGTCTCCCCGCTCACGATGGCAACGCTCCGGGCGACCCTGGCCGCCCTGCCTGATGAGCGTCGGGAGCACGCC
>JAJYMP010000010.1 GCA_021786915.1 Chloroflexota bacterium | reverse complement strand
GGCGCCGCCCAGTCGCCGCCCTCCGCGACGAGGTCGTGGTAGGCGCTCCTCGCCGCGGCGCGCGGGGCGAGGAGCGCGCGCTCTGCCGCCGTCAGCACCCACGGGGCGATTATCTCTGCGATCCCGCGCCCGCCGCCAACCTCCTCGGCCAGGTCGACGAAGCGTCGCCAGTCGGCGCGCAGCGTGCTGCGCTCGGGCGTGCCCCAGGCTGGGTAGGCGGTGGTCCCGGCGTTCGCGGCCGCGAACACGGCCGCCATCTTCGCCTCGCCGAGCTTGGCGACGGCCTGCCGCACGACCGTCCACGACGCGTCGTAGCCCCACTGCTCGCGAGCGTCCTGGGTCCTGGTCCTGATAGGCGCGGGCGTGCCCCACGTGTCCAGCGGGAAGGCAACCGAGGCGTTCGCGCGAACTTTGCCGGGCCCCTCGACGGCGACGTCGAGGCCCTTCAGCGTCCGGTAGGCGTACTCGTCCGCCAGCCCCTCGGTGAGCCATCGGTCAGTGAACAGCGACGCGTTGAACCAGGCGTGCGAGGCCTCGTGGACAACCGTGAGCGGGTCGACGGTCTCGCTGATCGTGATCTGCTGGCTGCTGGGCGAGTAGAAACCCGCGTACCCCTCGAGCATCGCCCCCGAGACCTCGAGCACCGACAGCTGACCGGCCACCGGCCACGGCAGGCCGATCCGCTTCACCAGCGACGGGATGGCGGAGGTGAGCGTGCTCGAGACGTCCCTCGCCCAGGTGGGGTCCTCGGGCCAGGCGCGGACCACCACCTGCTCGCCTCCGGGGAGCTTGAGCGCGCGGCTGGTGAGCGCCGCGTCGTCGCGCGCGTCGATCCAGGCGTACCAGCTGACGGGGTCGTTGACCGTCGCGGTGAGGACCTGATGGGCGCCCGCCCCGGCTGCCTGCTCCATGGCGCTGCCCGAGGTGGCCACGTCGAACCGCGACGGGACGTCGACCTCGACGGTCCCGCGATCGCCGAAGGCCCAGGCGACGAACGTCGTGTAGGCGGCGCCCACGCGGACCTGGCTGGTGGAGCGCGGGGCGCCGGCCGGGAGCAGGTACGCGACGTGGAGGTGCGCCGTCTGGCCGACATACAGGCGCGATGCGAACTGGACCGTCAGCAGCTGGTAGCCGGTCTTCGCCTGGCTGGTGGTGCGGTCGTGGGCGCCGCCCTCGTCGGCCACGATCTGGCGCGCCTCGGGCTGCACCGCGAGGTTGACGCCCGGGTAGTACAGCGCGGGGCCGGGCGTGACCGGGAGGCGATTGACCGCGGTGATGTCGACGGCGACCCGGACCGCCCGTGCGACCGGGTCGACCAAGTAGGTCGTGTCCGTCGCCACGTCGAGGCCGTCGGCCGCGGCGAGCGTGGGGCCTGGCACGACTCCCCGGGTCGGGCGCGGCGCGTCGAGGACGGGCGCCTGCGGCGTCGTTCGTGGCGGCGGGGCGTCGTGGCCAGGGTCGGGCCGTCTCGGGGCGGCTGGCGCGGCGATGCCCGCGGCCTGAGCCGCAACCGGGGAGGACGGGCTGGTCGCCGCAGCCGGGAGGGCGACGCCGGCGGGAACCGGGCTCGTCGAGTCGGCCGCGACCGCGCTCGCATCGGCGGCCGTCCCGGGGCCTGCCGGGGCGGGCCACGCAAGCGCAGGGCCATTCGCGCCGCTGGGCACGAGCGTCGCCGCAGCGATGGCCGCGGTGCCCAGCACGGCGATCAGCCGGGCCCGCCACCCCCCGATGCCTCTCACGGCTCGGGCGCCGCGGACCGGCTGCGAGAGGATCGACTGGAGCGCAGGGCCCGGCTCGCGAGCGACGCGGCCAGGACCCCGAGCGCCACGGCCAGCGCGACCCCCATCAGAACGCGCCGGCGGCCCTCGCCGCTGGCATCGCCCCACATCTGGAGGGAGGCCTGCGCAGCGGCCAGGGCCGTGGCGGTGTCGCCAGCCGCGAGGGCGGCCCGCGCGGCGGTCAGGTCGTGCTCCGGGTCGATGCCGATCATCCCCACGCTGGTCAGCATGTCATTGCGGCCCTGGGCGCGTCCATCGAGCGCGGCTCCGATCGCCGCGATCGCCGCCTCCTCGTGCTGCGCCTCGGTCACAGCGCCGGCAAGGTCGCCCGCCTCGAACAGCCGCTGCACCGTGGGCGGCAGCGTCAGGCCTGCCGCCGACGCCTGGCCCTCGAGCTTCGTCCGCTCTGCCAGGGCCGTCCGGGCCTGCGCCATCAGCGAGTCAGCCGTGTCGAACCGCCATCCCCGCAGCGCGTCGCGGATCGACCGCGGGAGGGCCCAGCCGTCCGCCGCGGCGAGCGCGCCCTGGTAGGCGGTCCTGGCTGCGGCGCGCTGGTCGAGCTGTCCGGCATCGCCGGGCCGCACGACCCACGTGCGCCACAGCGTGGTGAAGTCGCTGCCGGTCTCTGCCTCCAGCAGGTCGAGGAGGCCCCGCCAGTCGGGCGCCCCGTCCACGGTCTCCGGCGTCGCGGACTGTCCGGACGGCGGCTGGTACGCGCCGATGTGCGATGCGGCATCAGCCCAGACCCGGGCGAGGGCGTCTGGGCCCGCCTGCTCCAGGATCAGCGTGGCCAGCGTGTAGGACGCGGCGTAGCCGTAGGTTTCCGCGGCCGCGGTCGGTGCCGGGGTGGCGGGCCAGTCGTTGAGCGGGAAGCCCGCCGCCTGGAGCTTGGTCGTCAGCTTGGGCGGGGACGCCTTGATCTTGAGCGAGGTCAGCGCCCGCTGCGCGTAGAGGCTCGCGAAGCCCTCGACCGCCCAGCGGTCCGCCAGGAGCGCGCCGTTGAACCACCCGTGGGCGGCCTCGTGGACCACGATCGCCGCGCTCGCCCAGTACGCCACCTGGATCGTCGACGCCGTCGGGTCGTACAGCCCGACGAAGCCGCCGGTGCTTCGGCTGACGGCCTCCTGGACGACGACCGGACCGTCATGGGGCCAGGCCAGCCCGATGTCCGAGCGCAGGAGCGGCAGTGACCGCGTGAACAGCGGCCCCACCCGGCTGGCCCAGCTCCGGTCGTCCTCCCAGGCGCGCATCGTCAGCGGGATCGTGCCGTCCGCGACCTTCACGTTGAGCTGGGTGGCCCGGTACGCGGCCGGCTGCTGGGCCGAGACGAAGGCGAAGAACCCGAGCGGGTTGGCGAGGGCGTTGGTGCCGAGGACGACGCCGCCGTCCGACGCCTGCGTCTGCGTCGCGAACGAGCCGGACTCGATGCTGACGTCATAGCCCTTGGGGAACCGCACGGTCACGCGGCTGCCCGAGGCGCCATCCGAGGCGTAGGCCCAGACCGGGAAGGTGACGAGGCTCGTGCCCACGCGGACCAGGCGCTGGACGGCCGTGCCGGTGTCCCGCAGGTCGAAGGAGAACCGGAACGACGTCGTGTGGCCGCCGAACAGCTGGGCGAAGTTGAGGCGCAGCGTGGTCGCGTCCGTCCCCCGCGACGCGATGCTGACCGAGGCGCCGCTGGGGCCCCGGGTCACCTTCGGGTTGGCCGCCCCGGGCTGCACGTTGAGGAACGCGTGGTCGTAGTAGAAGCGGTTGACCCGCGTGTCGGCCTCGTGATTGGTGATCGAGACGTCGACCACGATGCTCACCTTGCCCTGGCTCGGCAGGACCGTGTAGCGGGCGGCGGTCACGATGGTCGGGCCGCTGCTGGCGGCTCGGGCGGTCGGGGCGCCCACGATGCCCGCGGGAGCGAGCAGGGGGCCGAGCAACCCGAGCACGCCGATGGCGACCACCAGCGACGCCACCTGTCGACGGAGGCGGGGCAGTGCCGGGCGCCACGGGGACCGCGCGTCGATCGCCTGCGGCCGGTCGTCGCGTGCGCGAGCACAGCTCGACGGCAGCAGGACCCTCACGAGCCGGCCCCGCCGAATTCGGTCAACAGCTCCGCCAGCTCCGCGGAGTAGCGCGCCACAAGGCGCATGCCGGGCCCGTCGGGGTCAGCCGGGGGCGCGGTGCGCCAGCCGCCCGCCTTGAGCCACTCGATCGACTCTGCGTGAAGGCGGTCGGCGACGGCCACCTGGCGGGCGAGGGCCAGCCCGAGGTCGTCGCGTCCGACGGTGGCTGCCGGCATCTCCGCCACCAGCAGCGGCCGCTCGTCCTCGCCCACGCTGAACTTCACGAACGGCAGCTCGTCGTTCCAGCGCAGCAGCTTGCGGTAGGACTTGCGGAAGTTGTCGTTGACCGGGGGCGCGAAGTGGCACCAGCAGATCAGCGCCAGGCCGGGGTCGAGGATGAGCGTGATCCGCAGCGCGGCCCGCCGACGCCCGTCAAGGACGATGTCCCACGAGGTCACGCCCTCGCGGTCGCGGCGCTCGAGCG
>JAJYMP010000641.1 GCA_021786915.1 Chloroflexota bacterium | reverse complement strand
CCGCTCGAACAGGCGGAAGGTCCCGCCATAGACGTCGTCGCCCACGACCACCTCGTCGCCCGGCCCCGCCAGTTCGGCGATGGCCGCGGTGGCGGCGGAACCGGACGCGAAGGCCGTGCCGAACTCGCCGCCCTCGAGGGCGGCGACCGCCCGCTCGAGCCGGTCACGCGTCGGGTTCCCGCTCCGGCTGTACTCCCAGCCGTTGCGCGGCCGGCCGACGCCGTCCTGGGCGAAGGTGCTGGACAGCACGATCGGCGGGGCGACAGCGCCGCTCTCGGCATCGGGCTCGGCGCCGGCGTGGACGGCGAGCGTGTCGAACGCGTCGCGCGTGTCGAACGCGTCGGGTGAGTCGGGCGCGGGCGTCATGCGCGTGCCTCGCGCTTCACCGGATCGGCGCCGGCCCTGGCGCGTCGTCCCGCCCTGGCTCCAGGCGCCGGATCGGCCCTGTCGACCTCGGCGCCGGCTTCGGCTTCAACCCGGGCCTCGGCTTCGGCCCCCGATGCTGCCTCGTCCGCCAGCCCGTGATCACGCAGCCAGGCGTCGTTGAACAGCTTCGAGAGGTAGTTGCGGCCCGTGTCCGGGAGGATCACGACGATCACCTTGCCGCGGCCCTCGCCGGCCTCGACCAGCGAGCGCACCGCCTCGCGGGCGGCCACGAGCGCCGTCCCCGACGACTCGCCCGCCAGGATCCCCTCGAGCCGCGCGAGCGATCGCGCCGCGGCGAACGCCTCGCGGTCCGGCACCCGGACCCAGCGATCGACGAGCGACGTGTCGATCGTGTCCGGGAAGAAGTCCTCGCCCACGCCCTCGGTCAGGTAGGGGTGCGGCGTGTCGCCGGAGAAGACGCTCCCCTCGGTGTCGCCGCCCACGACGACGAGGTCCGGCCGCTTCGAGCGCAGGAAGCGCGCGGTGCCGGTCAGCGTCCCGCCGGTCCCGGCACCCGCCACGAGGTGCGTGACGTTGCCGCTGGTCTGGCGCCAGATCTCGGGACCCGTGGTGAGCTCGTGCGTCCGCGGGTTCTCCGGGTTCCAGTACTGGCCGGGCATCCAGGCCCCGGGCGTCTCGCGGACCAGACGCTCGGCAGTCTTGTAGTAGCTGTCCTGCGATTCGGGCGGCACGTCGGCCGGGCAGACGACCACCTGGGCGCCGTACGCACGCAGGAGCGCTCGCTTCTCCTCCGCCTGCTTGTCGGCCATGACGAAGATGCAGCGGTAGCCGCGCAGGTTGGCGGCGATCGCCAGCCCCACGCCGGTGTTTCCGCTGGTGGGCTCGACGATCGTGCCGCCTGGCTTGAGCGCGCCGGACCGCTCGGCAGCCTCGATCATCCGCATGCCGATGCGGTCCTTGACCGAGCCGCCGGGGTTGAGCATCTCGAGTTTCGCGAGCAGGATCGGCTGGGCTTCCTCGGGTCCGAGGTTGGCGACGACGCGCCGGAGGCGGACGAGGGGCGTGTCCCCGATCAGGTCGAGGACGGTGTCGGCATAGTCCATGGGAGCGTCGACCATCGACGCGAGGGGCATTGGGTGCACGGGAACCTCCGAACCGGGAAGCGGCGGGACGGGGCGAGGGGTGCGGCCATCGGCGGGAGGAACAGCAAGGCCGCGGTCCTGGCGGATCCGCGGCCCCTGGCGTGGCTGGACGAGTGGGTTCGGCGGGTGCCGAGCCTCATCTCACCAGTCGCTGCCCTCACAGCGCCGGGGCCGCCAGGGACACGTACAGGAGGACGCCGAGCCGGAGGGGCGGGGCGCCGGGAGCGTGGCCGAGGTGTGCTGGTCGTGCATCAGGCCCAGACCGTAGCAGCGTCGCGCGAATGGCGCAACGAGCGGCAGGTGGGGAGGCGGACGGAGCCGGAGGAGGCGTGACCGAAGCGACAGGGTGGCCCCGCGCCCGTTATCCGGCTTCCCTACCGCGGCCCCGTCCGCAACCCGCGCACGTGAGCCGCTAAGCTCCCGCGCCCGCCCCCGCGGCTACGCGCTGGAGGACCGAGTCGGCCTCGTCGAGCGTGAACGCGCGCAACGTCTGGATTCGCGCGAGCCCGGCGGCCGATACGCCTGCCGCCTGGGCGAGCATGGCCTCGGCATCGGGAGCTTCGGCCACCACCACGAAGTCGACTGGCCCCTGCGTGAGGTACCAGCCGTGGACTTTGATCCCCAACTGCTCGCCGCGCGCCATGTTGCGCTCCACCCCCTTGCGGAGGTCGGTGATCGTCTTGGCCCCGCCGTCGGTGAAGGTGCCCAACACGATGAACATCGCCATGCGCCAGCTCCTGCTCCCGGCTGAGGTCGGTCTCGCCACTGGCATCCGGCACGAGCGGGCGACCGGGACTCGAGGACGCTGTGCCGGTGGACCTCTCCCTCGGAGAAATCCGCCACCTCTCCCGTGGCGCCCATCCTGCCACGGGTCCGCGAGGCCCGCATCGGGATTGTTCCATTCGATGTGTGCCACCCGGCCCTCGGCGAGGCGGCCCGGGTCGCGCTCACGCTGCGGCTGCTGGGCGGGCTGACCGCGGCCGGGATCGCGCATGCGTCCTTCGTGCCCGAGGCGACGATGGCGCAGCGCCTCGTCCGCGCCAAGGCCAAGATCCGCGACGCGCAGAGCCGTCCAGTTGAGCCCCGACGAGGCGGTGCCGGCGGCGATCGCCCGTGCATGGTGCGCCGGACAGTCGTAGGCACTCAGCATCAGGAAGCGCGACACGTCCTTGAGGCGACAGGAGTGGCCTGGGCTCGAGGTGCTCGTTCCAGACGATCGCGAGCGGCACGACGTCGAGCGCGAGATTGAGCGCGCTCGACGCTGCTGTCTGGAGCTATTCGACATGCTCGGCAACGGGGCGGAGGCGGGCCAGCCCTAGCCGGTAGGCGTGCCGGACGCTTCGGCTGGTGTGGCCGCCCGGTGCGTTGCCCGCGCCAGCCCAGCTGCGCTTCACGGACACGGCGGTTGGCCCCTCGCGCAGGACGAAGCGGTGCGTCGCGACCGGATGCCGCGGTGATGGCGCGGCCCGAGCGGGCGCAGCATGGCCCGGGACGAAGCCGCGGGGACGCGCAATGCGCGCCACGAGCAGGCCGATCACGGTGAGCGCCTGGATGCCGTGCTCGTCGCGTGGGTCGAGCGGAATCCGCATCGCCCCTCCGCCCCGCCGCTGCAACAGCACGAGCGACGGACGGGGTCGACGCATCAGCTCGAACTCGCCCAGCTGGTGCGCGACAGTCCCGTCCGGGCCGACCAGGAACAGCCGCGTCGCGGTCGCCACGAGCGAGCGGCGCTCGGCGGGGTATACGGCCCACACCTCTTCCCCGGGGTCGAGGAAGGGCGCCACGGCGGCAACAAGCTGCGGGTGGAAGTTGGGCATGATCGACGGGACCCCGGCAAGGCCTGCGATCAGCGGAGGGCCGCTGCGGACCGCTGCGGGCCGCGGCCGCCAAGGGGCGACTTGGCGCGACACGGAGATCCATTCATCTTGGCGCTGCGACGCCACGGGGAGTCATGCGAGGGTTCCCCCGCTATTGCACCGATGTGCCAGATCGTGTCCAGCGCTTGTCCCGGCGCGAGGGCGGCCGCGGGCCGGACGCGTTCGCCCGGGCACGCCGGGCTCAGACCGGGCACGATAATCGCGTTCGGCGCGTCCAAGCCGCCCCCCGCCACCGACCATCGCTCCACTGCTCCACCGGGAGACCTTCGCCATGTGCGGCGTCTTTGGCTACGTGACCAATCGGGACGAGGCCATCGGCCCGATCCTGGTCGAGGCCGCGCAGCGGCTCACCTACCGCGGCTACGACTCCGTCGGCGCTGCGACCTTCTGCGACGGGATGATCGACCTGCGCAAGGACGTGGGCAAGGTGGACGCCGTCGCCGAGCGGCACGGCCTGCGCGAGATGCGCGGCAGCCGGGGCATCACGCAGCTGCGCTGGGCCACGTTCGGCGCGCCGTCACTGGTCAATGCCCAGCCGCACCTCGATTCCGAGGGCACGATGGCCGGCGCGCACAACGGCAACGTGGTCAACAACGCGGAGCTCCGCGTCGAGTTCGCCGCTGAGGGGATGACGGTCCGGTCCGAGAACGACGGCGAGACCTG
This sequence comes from Chloroflexota bacterium, assembly GCA_021786915.1. Next base: position 262 of record JAJYMP010000641.1, on the reverse strand, counting down.
CGTCCACGCCGTGGAGCGCCACGTCCGGGCCGGGGCGAGCCTCGTCGACGCCATCCGGCTCGCCTACCGCGACCTCGAGGGCGACTATTCGTTCGTCATCGGCCGTGCCGACGACGACCGCCTCTACGCGTTCAAGAAGGGCTCCGGGCTCGTGGTCGGCATCGGCGACGGGTTCACCTGCGTATCGTCGGACCTGCCGTCGATCCTGCCGCTGACGCGCGACGTGATCCGGCTCGGCGACGGCGAGATCGTCACCCTGTGG
>JAJYMP010000260.1 GCA_021786915.1 Chloroflexota bacterium | reverse complement strand
CGTCATCGCCTATGAGCCTGTGTGGGCCATCGGCACCGGGAGGAACGCCCGCGGCGCCGACGCCGAGGCGATGGCGCAGGCGATCCGCTCCAGCCTCCGCGCGCTGGGGTGGGGGAGCCGCGCCGACGAGACGCCAGTCCTGTACGGCGGCTCGGTGACCTCGGGCAACATCGAGGAGTTCCTCGCGGAGCCGGGCGTCGACGGCGCGCTGATCGGCGGCGCCTCGCTCAAGCCCGACGAGATGGCGGGCATCTGCGCGCGCGCCGGGATCACGGCCAGGGCGCGCGGGCTCGCCTCGTGACGGGATCGGGCGGCCCGCCCCGCCCGATCGTCCTCGTCGTCCTCGACGGGTTCGGGATCGGGCGGTCCAAGGACGCCGACGCGATCGCCGCGGCCGCGATGCCGCGCTGGCGGGCGCTGCTGGGCCGCTGGCCGCACAGCGTGCTGCAGGCGTCCGAGGGCGCCGTCGCGCTGCCCAAGGGCCAGATGGGCAACTCCGAGGTGGGCCACCTCAACCTGGGCACGGGGCGCCCCGTGCTCCAGGACCTGCCGCGGATCGACGCGGCGATCGTCGACGGGTCGTTCTACGAGCGCCCGGCGCTCACCGACGCCTGCACGCGCGCCAAGCAGACCGGGCGGCTGCACGCGGTCGGCCTGATCGGCCCGGGCGGCGTCCACAGCCATGACCGGCACCTCGTGGCGCTGGTCGAGCTGGCGGCCCGGATGGGCGTGCCTCGGGTCAGGGTCCACGCACTGCTCGACGGCCGCGACACGCCCCCGAGCTCGGCGCTCGGGTTCATGGCGGACCTCGAGGCGCGCCTCGCCGCGGTCCACCCCGACGTCAAGGTGGCCACCGTTGGCGGCCGCTACTACGCGATGGACCGCGACAAGCGCTGGGAGCGCACCGAGCGGGGCTACGACGCGATCGTCCACGCCGAGGGGCTCCACGCGCCGTCGGCCAAAGCCGCGATCGAGGGCGCCTACGCCCGCGGCGAGACCGACGAGTTCGTCGCGCCCACCGTCATCGACGGCACGGACGGCGAGCTGCGCGACGGCGACCCCATCGTGCACTTCAACTTCCGGGCCGACCGGGCCCGCCAGCTGACGCACGCGCTCGCCGACGCCGAGTTCGAGCTCTTCGACCGCACCAGCCCCTCGAGCCGCCCGGCGCCGCGCGACCTGTTCGTCGTCACGATGACCGAGTACCAGGCCGGCCTGCCGGTCGAGGTGGCGTTCGGGCCGGAGGAGACGCGCTCGCTGGCGCGGGCGTTCTCCGAGCAGGGCTGGACGCAGTTCCACGTGGCCGAGACCGAGAAGTACGCCCACGTCACCTACTTCTTCAACGGCGGCGTGGAGAAGCCCTGGCCGGGCGAGGAGCGCAGGCTCGTCCAGAGTCCCAAGGTGGCGACCTACGACCTGCAGCCCGAGATGAGCGCCGCCGGCGTGACCTCGGAGCTCGTCGGGGCCATCGAGTCGGGCAGGTACGACTTCATCGTCGCCAACTACGCCAACCCGGACATGGTGGGCCACACCGGCGTCTGGGAGGCCACGCTGCGCGCCCTGGCCACGATCGACGACTGCCTGGGCCAGGTGGCCGACGCGATCGAGCGGGTCGAGGCGGCCGATCCCGAGGGCCCGGGCGCGGTGCTGCTCGTGACGGCCGACCACGGCAACGCGGACGAGCTCCGCGACGCCGACGGCAACCCCGTGACGGCGCACTCGCTGAACCCCGTGCCGCTCCTGGGCATGGGCCGCGCGATGGCTGGCCGGACCCTCCGCGACGGGGTCCTCGCCGACGTCGCGCCGACGATCCTCGAGCTTGCCGGGCTGCCCCGCTGGGAGGGGATGACCGGGACATCGCGTCTCGATCCCGCCTGAACGCCGGGCGACGGTCCCGGGTCTGGTACCATCCGCCTCCGTCACACCTCGGAGGACCTCGATTCCGTGAACGCCTTCCTGGCGATCGGCCAGATCATCCTCGACATCGCGCTCATCATCGCGATCCTGATGCAGGCGCGCGGGACCGGCCTGTCCGGGACGTTCGGCGGTGACTCCGCGGTCTATCGCAGCCGCCGCGGCATCGAGCGCCGCCTGTGGCAGTTCACGATCCTGCTGATGGTGCTGTTCGTGATCTTCGCGCTGGTGTCGTTCGCCACGCAGAAGTGACCTCGACCGCGGGCCGCCGCCCGCCCGGGCGCAGGGGCACCAGCCGCGTGGCCCGCGACCGCGCCATCACCGGGATCCTCGTCGCCGTGCTCGCGGTGGCGGCATTCGCGATCGCCCTCCCGCGAGGTGGTGCGCCCGGGAGCGGGGAGGGGAGCCAGGCGCCCGGCGGCGCCGCGACGTCCTCCCCCTCAGGCCCGACGGTGTACCGCGAAGGGGTCGTGGGCCGCCCGACGTCGATCACGCCGGTCACGGCGCGCAACCGCGCCGACCGCACCCTCGTGGGGCTGATCTACAGCGGCCTGGTCAAGCTGGGCCCCGACAACACGCTGGTGCCCGACCTCGCCGCGTCGTGGACCGTCGACAAGTCGGGCCAGACCTGGACCGTCGCCATCCGGCCGGACGCGGCCTGGCAGGACGGCCAGCCGGTCACCGCCGACGACGTCGTGTACACCGTGTCCGCCCTCAAGGACCCGTCGGCGGCGGGCGGGCTCGCGGCGGCCTGGGCCGACGTCACGGTCCAGACCCGGGACGCGAAGACCGTGCGCTTCACCCTCGGCTCGCCGGTGGGCGGGTTCCTCGCCGCGCTCACCCAGCCGCTGCTGCCGTCGCACCTGCTCACCGGCGTCCCGATGTCGGACCTCGCCACGGGCGACTTCTCCAGGAGCCCGGTCGGGAGCGGCCCCTACCAACTCGTCCAGCTCGACGACAGCCGGGCGATCCTCGTGCCCGCCGGGGCCACGGCTCCGGCCTCGACGCCCGCCGCCTCGGCTTCGACGCCGTCCGCGGACGCCGCTGCATCGGGCTCGGCGGCCCCGTCCGGGTCATCGAGCGCATCGTCGGGCGCTGGCCCATCGACGGCCACCGCCTCCGCCATGGCGGGGAGTCCCTCGATCGCCAGTGGCGCCCAGTCAGCAACCCCGGCGGCCCCGTCGGGGCCTGCTGCGGCCCCGTCGCCCACGCCAGCTGCCACGCCCGCCCCCGACCCCAGCGCCCGGCCGGTGGAGCGGATCGAGGTCACGTTCTACGACACGGAGGAGGCGCTCGCCGCAGCCTTCCAAGCAGGCGAGATCGACGGCGCGGCGGGCCTCTCAGCCGCCACCACCAAGGCGCTCGCGGCCACGCCGCGCGCGTCGGTGCTCGACTACCCGACGACCACGCTCTCGGCCATCCTGCTCAACCTTCGCCCGACGCACCCCGAGCTCGCTGACCCGAACGTGCGCAGGGCGCTGCTGGCCGCGGTCAACCGCGCAGCCATCGCGGCCGGAGCCCTGGGCGGCCAGGCTCGCGTCGCGGACACGCTGATCCCGCCGGAGTCGTGGGCCTACGACCCTGCGAAGGTCGCCAAGGTCGGCTATGACCAGAGCGGTGCCGCGAAGCTCCTCAAGGCCGCGGGCTGGACCCGCAGCGGCGGGAAGTGGACCGCGCCCAAGGCGAAGAAGCCCTACGCGATCGAGCTGCTCACAGTCCCCGCGGACGTCAACCCGCGCCTGGCCGCTGTGGCCGAGGCCGTGCGCCAGTCCTGGACGGCCCTGGGCATCACCGTCACGGTCACGCCGCTCTCCGGCACCGCCCTGGCGGCCCGCCTCAAGACGGGCGACTTCGGCGCTGCGCTGCTCGACATCGAGTCCGGCCTGGAGCCCGACCTCTACCCGCTCCTCGACTCGTCGCAGGTGCGCGCCAACGGCTCCAATCGGTCCGGCTATCAGGATCCCGCCCTCGACAAGCTCCTCGAGGCCGCCCGCCAGCCGGGCACGGTGGCCCAGCGCCAGGCCGCCTGGGGCGCCCTGCTGGGCGGTCTGTCTGTCAGACTGCCCGTGCTGCCCATCGTCTGGGCCGACGAGCAGGTGGTGGTCCGCGGGCTCTCGGGGACGTCGCCGCGCCTCATCGTGCACACGGGCGACCGGTATTGGGATGTGCTAGCATGGCGCCTCGCCGCGAGCCGGTGAGCCTTCGGGCGCGCCGGTGCGTTGCGTGCCGAGGTGGCGGAATGGTAGACGCGCTGGTTTCAGGTACCAGTGGCCGCAAGGTCGTGTGGGTTCGACTCCCTCCCTCGGTACCACCCCGTTCTGGCGGTGTGAGGCCGCCGCAGGACGCACACCTGCCCAGGTGGCGGAATTGGTATACGCGTACGTTTGAGGGGCGTATGAGGCAACTCATCCGGGTTC
>JAJYMP010000289.1 GCA_021786915.1 Chloroflexota bacterium | reverse complement strand
CGGCGAGATCTGGCTGGACGACCAGGAGCTCGTGAAGCTGCCCGAGTCCGACGTCCAGGCCCTGCGCGGCGACGCGATGGCCATGATCTTCCAGGACCCGATGTCGAGCCTCCACCCGTTCTATCGGATCGGCGACCAGATCATCGAGGCCAACCAGGTCCACCGCAACGTCAGCAGGAAGCAGGCGCGCAAGGAGACCATCGACATGCTCCGGCGGGTGGGCATCCCGGCCGTGGAGCGTCGCGTGGACGACTACCCGCACCAGCTCTCAGGCGGCATGCGCCAGCGCGTCATGATCGCCATGGCGCTGGTCAACTCGCCCAGCCTCCTGATCGCCGACGAGCCCACGACGGCGCTCGACGTGACCGTTCAGGCGCAGATCATGGAACTGATCGCCAGCATTCAGAACGAGTACAAGATCACGGTCATCCTCATCACCCACGATCTGGGCGTCGTCGCGGATGTCGCCGACGAGGTGGCGGTGATGTACGGCGGACGGGTCGTGGAGCGGGCGCCGACGTCCGTCCTGTACCTCAAGCCCGAGATGCCCTACACGCTCGGGCTGCTGTCGTCCATCCCGCGCATGGACAAGGAGATGGACCGGCTCGACCCGATCCCGGGCAACCCGCCGTCGCCCATCAATCTGCCCAAGGGGTGCGTCTTCCAGCCACGCTGCTTCTACTGGAGCCAGGTGCCCGACGACCTCTGCAAGACCACTCGCCCTGAGCTGTTGAGCACCGGCCCGGACCACCTGGTCCGCTGCCATCTCGCGCCCGACGTCCGGCGCGAGATCACGGCGAAGGTGCTGAGCGAACTGGCCGGAGTCCCCTCATGATCGACATGACGAAGGAGATCCTCCGGGTCTCTGACCTCAAGACGTACTTCCCGGTCCGCTCGCGCGGCCTCATCCCCCGCACCGTCGGCCACGTGAAGGCGGTGGATGGCGTGGACCTGGCGGTCGGCGCAGGCGAGAGCCTCGGCCTGGTGGGCGAGAGCGGCTCGGGCAAGACGACGGTCGCCCGGTCGGTCCTGATGCTCGTGCGCCCGACCTCCGGGTCGATCCAGATCGACGGGAAGGAGGTCACGAAGCTATCGCAGCGAGAGCTGGTTCCGGTGCGGCGCAAGGCCGCGATGATCTTCCAGGACCCCTACAACGCGCTCAACCCGCGGCACACGGTCGGTGGGATCATCAGTGCCCCGTTCCGGATCCAGGGCGTCACCCCAGAGGGTGGCGTGCGGCGCGCGGTCCAGGAGCTCATGGAGCGCGTGGGCCTCAACCCGGAGCACTACAACCGCTACCCCAACGAGTTCTCGGGCGGGCAGCGGCAGCGCATCGGCATTGCGCGCGCCATCGCGCTGCGGCCCAAGCTGGTCGTGTGCGATGAGCCCGTGTCGGCCCTCGACGTCTCGATCCAGGCGCAGATCCTGAACCTGCTGCGCGACCTCCAGCACGAGTTCGGCATCTCGTAGCTGTTCGTGGCGCACGATCTCGCGGTCGTCCGCCAGATCTCGCACCGTGTGGCGGTCATGTACCTGGGCCACGTGATGGAGACGGCGTCGCGGCAGGTCATCTACTCCAGCCCGCTGCACCCGTACACCCACTCGCTGCTGTCGGCCGTTCCGATCCCGGATCCGGCGCGCCAGCGAGAGCGGAACCGGATCCTGCTCCAGGGCGACCTGCCCAGCCCCATCAACCCGCCCAGCGGCTGCGTCTTCCGGACGCGGTGCTTCCAGGCGCAGGAGCGGTGCGCGCAGGAGATCCCGCCGCTGGTCGAGGTGGCGCCGGGCCACAAGGTGGCCTGCCACTTCCCGGTGGCGACGGTGCCCAAGAGCGTGGTGACCGAGCATCAGGCACACGAGCTCCAGCCGGTGAGCGGCGTGCCGCTGCCGCCGGCGGCGCCGGATCGAGTCCTGCCCGCCTGATCGCGGCGACGCAGGGCAACGCGCGCGAACTGATCGCTCGTCCGGGGCGCCAGTCGCGGCGCCTACCGGCACTCGCCCGAGCTGGCCCCCAAGGCCGCGCTCGGGCCCGAGCTCGGCCGGTTGGTCAGGGCGCCGAGCTGCTGGCCGCGGACTTCGACGGTCCCGGCGATGCGCCCGGCGCCGGTGACCCGCTCGCGGGTGTCGTGCTCGCAGGAGCGGAGGCGGCCAGCGTGGCGCTCGGCGTCGGCGCGGGGTGGAGCAGGGACCCCGGCACGAGGCTGAAGAGGTCTGTCCAGGCCATGAACGCCGCGTCGCCCAGTGCCTGGTGGACCGGGTCGCTGGGGTCGGCCATCGCGCGGATCGTGGCCACCACGTCGGCCGCGTCGAGGAGGAGCCCGCTGCCCGTCCGCGCCTGGCGGAGTCGGCACGTCCAGACCGTGGCATCCGCGTTGGCCGTGCAGGCGGTTGCCAGGCGCGGCGTCGGCTCGAGGGAGCCCGCTGCGTAGCCGTAGAGCCCGTCGGTGACCAGTCCGCAGAGGCGGTAGGCGTCCGCGGAGGGCAGGGCGCCGCACCACCCGCCGGCCGGGGTGGTGGCCTGCTCGAAGACGACCTGGCCCCGGTCGCCAGCGGTCATCGCCCCGAGCGGATCCGCCCCCAGCGGCGAGGTGGCGGCGCCCACGACGTCCGCACGAAAGATGGTCTCGGCGCCCGGGTGGACGAGCGGGGCCACCGGCACGCTGTCGCGGAGCCTGGTCGCGGCCGCGGCGTAGGCAGCCTGGCGGGCCGCTGCGCCCGGGGTCGTGGCCGCGGTGAGCAGACCGCGGACCGCGGCGCCGGCCCGCTGCGCGGCGAGGCTCTTGGGGTGGTCGAGGAACAGCGGGCCGTAGAACGCCGAGGGGTCGGCCAACCAGGCTGCGACACCATCGAGGAAGAGCCCGGCGATCGTGCCCCCGTCAACCGCGGCCCGGAACTGGTCCGCGGGCATCGTCTGGACCTGGACCGCAAGCCCCAGGTTCGCGGCCATCTGGTCTCGCAGCGCGGCAGCGATGCCGGCCGGGTCGGGGAGGCCCGGGATGGGGGCGTCGGGGATGGTCAACGGGTAGCTGGTGCCGAAGTTGAACTTGACCCCCTGGAGGGCCGCCACCGATGCCGGGCCGTTGAACGCGCGGAAGGCGCTGCCCGCGCAGCCTGAGGGGACGTCGCAGGGGACGAGGTGGTCCGCGGCCGTGGCGCCGGCCGGGAAGGCTTGGGCGAGCGCCCCCTCATCGATGCCCGAGGCGATCGCCCGCCGGACCCGCACGTCGGCGAACGCTGCGCCCTTGCCGAAGCCGAGCACGGTCGTCGCCAGCAGCGGGCGGCCGACGACCGCGAGGGAGGGCGTCGTGGCCGCCGAGTCCAGGCCGTCCGGCGTGGGCGCGTCGATGCCGTCGACGTTCGCCTTGACCAGGTCCGCGGTTCGCGCGGCCGGATCGGCGGCCCAGCGGAGGATCAGCGTTGGCGCGGCCGCGCTCGGGGTCGCGGCCCCGACGCGCGCGAGCTCCACGTTGTCGGCGCCCCACTGCGCCACCCGGTAGCTGCCGTGACCGGACACGTCGCGGATCGCCGACGGGTCCGTCGCGATGCGCGCCAGGTCGGCCGCATCCACGATGCCCATGGACGGGTGGGCAAGCCGGGCGAGGAACGCGCCGTCGGCCACGCACAGCGTGAACACGACGGTCCTCGCGTCGACCGCCTGGACGCGCCCGAGGAGCGAGCCGGCGACCGACGACCCGCCCGACCCACAGGCCGAGCCGCTCGCGGGCCAGGCGACGGGCGCGAACGGCAGGTCGCTCGGGGCGGCCGTCGGGCTGGGCTGGGAGCTGGCGGCACCGCTCGCGGGAGCGAGGGGCGTCTCGGCGGGTGCCGGTCCGCAGGCGCTCGCGGCAAGGGCGAGGAGCGCCAGGACGGCGAACAGTCGGCGGGTGTTGGTCATGCGTCGTGACGGCTCGTGGGACGGATCGACTCGGCGGCCCGGCCGGGCCGGGCCGCCGACAGCCTAGCATCGGACTCCATCCGGGTCGCCGCGGAGGTCGCCATGCCCGGTCTCGAACCGTGTGCCAACCTGACCGCGGGCTGTGCCGCAGGTCCGCTTCGGGACCCCGTGCGCGGCTGGCCGCTGGTCCGCCGGGGACCAATCGCGCCGCCGTGCCCGCGCCCTCGGCCCGTGGGCAATAGACTCGGGGGCGTGCAGCCGCTCCGCATCGCCCTCGCCCAGATCGCGCCCCGCCTCGGAGACCTCGAGGCGAACCTCGCGCGCCACCACGAGCTGATCGCCCAGGCCCGCGACCGGGACGCCGGACTCGTCATCTTCCCCGAGCTCGGGCTCACCGGGTACCAGCTCCAGGACCTCGCGGCAGACGTCGCCATGCGCCTCGACGACCCGCGGCTCAGAGGGC
>JAJYMP010000611.1 GCA_021786915.1 Chloroflexota bacterium | reverse complement strand
CCGATCTGCCGTGCAGGGCGATCACGACCGCCGAGTCGACGCCCGGCAGCGACACGGCCTCGGCGCACGCGTCGGAGGCGATCACCTCGGGCGGGGAGCCCGGGTCGATGCGGTCGAGCGCGGCCTCGATCATCTCGCGCTCGCGGGCCCGCCTCCCGAGCTCGCCCTCGAGGGCGCGCTCGCGCGTCACGTCGCGGTCCGTCTGCAGGTGGCTGACCAGCTGGCCCTCGGCGTCGTGGATGCCCGAGATCACGGCCTCCACCTCGACGAGCCCGCCGTCCCTGTGCCGGTTGGTGATGGAGCCGGTCCACGTCTTGCCGGACCTGACCAGGGCCCAGATCGCGTCGAAGTACGCGTGGGGGTGGCGGCCGCTGTGCAGGATGCCCGCGTGGCGCCCGACGATCTCGTCCGGCTCGTACCCGTAGAGGTCGCAGAACGCGCGGTTGACGTAGGTGACGAGGCTGCCGTCGGCGTCCTTGATCCAGATGGCGTCGGCCGCCTGCTCCACGGCCGCGACCAGCCGCTCGCGCTCCGCCTCGGCGGCGACCCGGCCGGTGATGTCCTGCAGCGTGCCGACCATCCGCACCGCGGCACCCGAGGCGTCGCGGACGAGCTCGCCCTCGTCGCGGATCCGCCGGACCCCGTCGGCCCGCACGAGGCGATACTCGATGGCGTACGGGCCGCCGCCGGCCATCGCCGCCCGCGCGGCGGCCCGCACCCGGTCCCGGTCGTCGGGGTGGACGAACGCGATGAAGGCCTCGGGGGACAGGGGGATGCCGCCGGGCTCGACCCCGTAGATCCGGTGCAGCTCGTCGGAGCGCAGCGTGGTGTCGCTCGCGGCGTCCCACTCCCAGCTCCCGATGTGTGCCAGCCGCTGGGCCTCCGCCAGCCCCCGCTCGCTCCGGCGCAGGCCGTCGAGGAGTGCCGCCATCTCGTCGGCGCCGGGGCGCTGGTTCGCGGCGGCCCGGGCCGCGTCGGGCGGGGGCGGCACAACCGCGGCGCCGCCGCCGGCGACCCGACCTCGAGACCGAGTCACGGCCCCGTCTCCCCCGCGAGCCAGTCTCGATCCCGCCACCCCCGCTGGGCCTGGGGCCGGGCGCGGGCGTTCGGCCGTCCCTCCGCCTCGCCTTCGCGACCCGCGGCCGCGTCCCTCGCGCAGCCCGCGGTCCCCCGCGTGGCCGCCCGCTCGACGGCGTAGCGGGCGTTGCCGAATCCCCGCGGCTCCGGCGCTCGGTGGTGCGCAGAGCCGGGCGTGCCCTCGACGAGCGCACGGAATGGCGACTCCGGCCCGGCCTGCGAAATTCCAGCGGCTCGTTCCATCAACCGGCACCTCGGAAGGGCCGCCCGGCCGCTGGTCCGGGCTCGTCCCGGGCGGCCTCGCGTCTCTGGCACAGCCGACAGGGCGGTCGCTCCCGCCGGTCGGCCCAGGGCATTCGCCTCGGCGATCCGCGGCCGTTCCCGAGCCTCGCACCACCGATTCGGTCGGTCATTACGGGCCGTCATGTCGTGCCCCCCGGTTTTCCCGGCGACCGACCTTCGTGCACGCTTCACCAGGACGCGCAAGGCGCGACCCGCGATCGCCCCGCCCGGTCACGGCAGGGCGCTCCTCACGACGCATCGACACGCGCGAGCGGCGAACCCGCGCCGGGCACGCGCCGCGTCCGCAGCGGTCGGGGCGCGGGCCGGCACGGGGGACCGTCCACCGTCGCCGGCGGTCACAGCCCCGGAGGGGGCCATGAGACCGGCCGTCGCGCGGGGCGCGCCCGGGGCGGCGGCCCTCGGGTGCCGGACGTCCCACGTGAGGCGCATGGCGTTCCAGTAGTTCAGGCGCGCCTGCACCGCGATGCCTTGGGCATCGCGCCATTCGGGCGTCTGCCGAGTCGCGTCGCGAACGAGGCGTTGAGCGTCGCTCACAGAGCGGACGAGGGCGGCGAGGTTCTGCGTCATGGCGGCCGGCTCCAGGGGGTGAGAGATACCTCCCGACCGTGGTCCGGCGGAGCCAGAGCTCTTGGCGCGATGATGGGCGCATCAATGGCGCGGCGGAACCCTGACCTTCGCCGGTCGGCCGCCACGCGCTGGCCCGTCCCGTCTCCGACGAACGGCAGGCGTTGCCAGCCACCGCCGGCGATGTGCACGCCAGGGGACATCAGCACGGGCCTGGAGCGACACGGCATTGGATCTCGGTTGGCGGGCCGCGGCGTCGGCTCGGTCATGAATCGCCAGCGCCGAGCGAGAGCCATCACGAACCGACGCCTTCCCGCCGCACGCGGTCGGTCCGGGCGCGCTCCGCCTCCCGCGCGCCGCCGCCCCAGCCGCCGTTCGAGAAGGTCGGGATGAACCGGGCCGGGAAGCAGGAGAGGCGTGCTCTTCGCACGCCTCTCCTGTCGCTGGTCGTCCGGCCGATGGCCGGGATTGGTGGTTCTTAGCCGATGAGGGCCGTCAGGAAGGCCCAGACGCTCGCGAGCGTGATGCCCGTGGCGGCTGCGGGCGCGGCGCTCGGGTCGGCGCTCGGCGACGCGCTGGACGCGGCGCTCGGGTCGGCGCTCGGGTCGGCGCTCGGCGACGCGATGGGGGCGGCGCCGGGGTCGGCACTTGGCGACGCACTGGGGGCGCTGCTCGGCGACGCGACCAGCGCGACGGGGCTCGGCTGCTCGCCGGGGACGACCCTGCCGTAGGCGGTGCTCGTCGCGGTGAGGGACCCGGCGACCGCGGTCACGGTCACCGCGACCCGCCCGAGGGCCTCGCCGGCTGCGACCGCTGCGCGGCCGTGGTAGCTGGCCGAGTCGCGGCCGCTGCGGGCGAGGACCACGGTCACGTCGCCCGAGGCGAGGTGCACGACGGCCGTCACGACGGCGACGGGCTTCTGGCCGCGGGCCCTGACGACCGCGCCGACCTGGAGGGTGCCGCCCTGCGGCGCCGCAGAGGCGTGGCCGGTGACGGCGAGGGTCGCGGCCGGCTGGTGGGCGGCCTGGGGGGCGGCCTGGGGGGCGGCCTGGGGGGCGGCGTGGTGGGCCCTGCCGGCGGCGGGCGCCTTCGCGAGCGCGACGCCGCCGAGGGCGAGCGCGGCCGAGAGGGCGAGCGCGCCGGCGATTGAGACTGTTCGACGCATTGGTTCTCCGATCAGAGGGGGGTCGCTTCTCGCCGTCGGGCGAGCAGGAAGCGCCTGGCTCGATCAGGATCCCCGCACGCAGCAGGCAGCCGACGGGGCCGAACACTCGTGGCATCTGCCACACGCATGACGGTGGCCGCCATCGCGGCGCGTGTCAATGAACCGATCGGTGGCCCGAAGGTCACGCGCGCGCTCGCGCCGCTCCGCGGACGCCGGCTGCGGCTGCGGCGAACTGGACGAGTCGAGCCTGCCTGGGTCATGTCCCGTCAAGAGGTGGAGCTTCGGGTCTTCCTTCTCCTCCGCCTCGTCCGCAACGGACTTGCCGCCGTCCGACCTCTTGTCGCCTCGGTCGTAGATGATCCGATCAGGAGTCCCGCTCCGGCCGATCTCGCTTCCGCCGACTGGGTCCCAAAGGAACACTCCTTTCGAGGCGATGAGTCCACACAACTCGCGCAGCAGCAGTCGGGGCTCGGCCGCCACGAACCGGCGCCTTCCGCCTAGACCGTCCGAACGACTGTTGTCGGATCGCCCCGAGAACGGAGCCGCCCGTGAAGTCGCTCCAGCCCTCGGGTCGTTGCCGAGGGACTCGCCAAACGCCGGTGCGAAGTGCAGCCCGCGCGCCCGACGGCCCCATCGCCCATTCGGGAACGTCCCGCGCCCATCGATCGCCCGGAAGGCGGATCGCTTACGCCTCGAGCTCGCCTGCTTGACCCGTGGCCCCGCCCGCCGAGGATGTCCAAGTCGTCCCACTGGGGCATCCGCCCGCAGGCAGACGGTCGCCCAAGGAGACAGGGTCATGGCTGCGTTCAAGTGCAGCGAGTGCGGCGCTGATGCCACTGACATAGCGAACATCCAACCCACGATTCGATTCGTGTCGGCGGTCGACATCAGGGACGGGTCGCTGAATGCCGAGCTCGCGGCGGCCCAGGAGATCGACGATCCGCGGGATGGCTCCATCTGGCAGTGCCAGGCCTGCGGGAACGAGGGCGACTCGCTCGAGGAGGTGCTCGACGCGGCGTGAGCCGGCGACGGTGGCGCCCCCGCCTGAGGGGCGCCGCCTCGGCGAGCGAGCCCGCGGCCGACGGCGCCCCGACCCTCCGGGCACCTGGGGTCCGGACGGGAGGCCCGCGGGGCAGCCGCGAGCGGCCAGCGCCCGGGACGCCCCCGCCAGGGGTGGGTCGCTCGTCGGCGACGGGTCGCGACCCGGTCACCCCGCTCGATCGGCCCGGACGTCGTCCGGGAAAGCGGT
>JAJYMP010000522.1 GCA_021786915.1 Chloroflexota bacterium | reverse complement strand
CCGTGGCGCCCTTCCTCGTCACGAGCGGCCTCCCCGCGGTCATCGCGTCGGTCGTCGTCAGCGCCGTGGCGCTCATGGCGGTCGGCGTCGCGATCACCATCGTGACCGGCTCGAGCGCGTTCCGGTCCGGGGCTCGCCAGGTCGCCTTCGGTCTCCTGGCCGCTGCGATCACGTTCGGGCTCGGCAGCCTCGTCGGGGCGGCGGTCCACTAGCCCACGTCCCGGGTGGCCCCTCTGGACCGCCGCTTCGACTCCGACAGCCACTCAGGCTCCGGGGTGGGGCAGGTTCAGTTCTATCGGAGTGCGAAGAGGCTCACGAGCAGGATGGCAAGGACCGCGAGGGTGATCGCCGCATAGAGGCGGTCGCCCTCGAGCGCAAACGCCACGACGGACGTCAGGACGCGCAGCACCGGCGTCGCGAGGAGGACGAGCAGGCCGGCCTGGGCGAACGCGATCGGCCGCAGCTCCAGCAACCCGGATCCGACAGCTGAGAAGGCGGTCGGATCCGCGGCCGTGACCGGCAGGCCGCGGAGCGATCCGCCCCAGCCGACCGCCAGCGACGCGCCGAACCCGACCGCGATGAGCGCCGCACTCGTGACGACGCCCACGATGAGGACACCGCTGACCAAGTCCCGGAAGCGTGCGGGGTTCACAGCCCGACTCCGAAACCGCGCGCGAGCGTCTCGAGGCCGATCGCCACGAGCACGGGGAGGAAGACGAGGCGCACACGCCGGTTCGACAGCCGCGGCAGCAGCCGGGCGCCAACGGTCGCGCCGGCCAGGACGCCGAGGGCGACCGGCCCGGCGATCCGCGGGTCGACGTCGCCCCGACCGAGGTAGATGCCGGCCGACGCCGCCGCGGTGACCCCGATCATGAAGTTGCTCGTCGCCGAGCTGACCTTCATCGGCAGGCGCATCGCGCCGTCCATCGCAAGGACCTTGAGCGCCCCCGAGCCGATCCCGAGGAGCCCCGACACGAGCCCGGCGAAGCCCATCAGGACGAAGCCGAGCGGCACGCGCTGGGCGGCGTACTGGACCTCCCGCCCAAGCTGGCGATCGGGGTAGCTCCCGGCGAGCCCGAGGCGGGCTGTGAGTCCCGATGGCGCGACGACTGGCGGCACCTCCTCGCCCAGTCGAAGGGCCTGCTGGGCGGCGGAGAAGAGCAACACAATGCCGAGCAGCACCAGGAGCAGCCCCGGCGCGACGACGGCGGCGAGGAGTGCCCCGGCGACCGCCCCGCTGGTCGTCGCGAGCTCGAGGAACATCCCGATCCGCATGTCGGTCATCCGGTCACGGACGTAGGCCGCCGCCGCTCCGGAGCTCGTCGCGATGACGCTGATGATGCTCGCGCCGATCGCCAGCCGAACGTCGACGCCGAACAGGACCGTGAGGGCGGGGATGACGATGATCCCGCCGCCGACGCCGGAGAGCGCTCCGATCAGGCCCGCCCCGAGGCTGACGATGAAGATGCCGATGTCCATGCCGACGGTCAACGGGGCCTCCGCGTCTCGGGCATCAGTCGGTCCACGTGATCCTCACGCCAGAGAGTATCGGGCATGTCCGCGGCGGCGCAGGAAAGGCATGAGCCCATCTTGTCACCAGCCAGATCGACCTGTCGACCGCTGGATGGATGGCGGTTGGTCCCCGGATCTGCCGTGGCAGCTCTCACGGCACAGGCTTCCTGGAGTCCACTCCATTCAATGACGTAGACGCAGGGAGTTGCCCACAACCAGCAGGCTGCTGGTGGCCATTGCCGCGGCCGCGACGATCGGGCTGATGATGCCCAGCGCTGCCAGCGGCACCACCAACAGGTTGTACGCGAACGCCCACCCCAGGTTCTGGCGGATGACCCGACGCGTGCGATGAGAAAGACGGAGGAACCATGGGACCAGGGTCAAGTCAGGGTGCGTGAGCACCACGTCTGACGTCTCCCCGGCCACGTCCGTCCCACCGGCGACGGTGATGCTCAAGTTCGCCTGGGCCAGAGCCGGGGCATCATTCACGCCGTCGCCGACCATCCCGACCCGCTCGCCAGCCGCCTGCCAGGCCTCGATACGCGCCCTCTTTTCGGCAGGCGTGCAGTTGCCCTCGTATTCGGCCAATCCCAATTCGGCGGCGATGGCCCGGGTTGTGCGCGGGCTGTCGCCGGAGAGCATCACCGGGCGAATACCGTCAACCTGCAATTGGCGCAGTGCCTCGCCCACAGAAGGATTGGGTTCGTCCGAGCCACGCTTGGTCCGCTCGATCGGCGGGCGCGGGTACTTGGGCGTCGAAGCCCCTGCGCCAACACGGGCGGTCGTGGACACTCGAGCCACCCGCCGCGCCGGCAGGGCCCCTTCGCATGCGCCGCGCGGAAGGGGCGTAACGCCACGCACTTGGGCACCCGCGGATCGGACTTCAGGCAGCCTAGGTTGTCGCCTGAGTGCGCGGATCCTACACCTCCTCAACTCGGCCGACTGGACGTCGCCGCAGGTGTCCGCGACCATGGGAGAGCAGGCGGCCCGGGACTGCATTCACCCCTCGATCGACCTGAGCCGCCGGGAGGCCGCTCGATGGCAGTGTCGTCAAGGAGAAGCAGTTGAACAGCACCACGCGGCTGACGCTCATCCAGCAGAACGACACCCATGCGCAGATGGAGCCCCACTGGGAACACTTCTGGCGCAACGGGCGGCCCGAGTACCGCCGCGCCGGTGGCTATGCGCGTGCCGCAACCATCGTTCACCGCATCAGGGAAGAGACCGACGGCTCCGCCATCCTGGTCGACTGCGGCGACACCCTCCACGGGACGGGCCCCGCGCAGTGGACACAGGGGGCGGCGGTGGTGCCCGCCCTGAATGCGATGGGAGTCGAGCTCATGACCCCGGGCAACTGGGAATTCGGCTTCGGGCCGGACGTCCTGCGGGAGCGCACGGCGGAGATGACCTTCCCCCTGATCGCCTGCAACGTCGAGCGGGCGACGACGAGCGAGCCTGAGTTCCCGCCGTCCGAGGTGCGGGAGATCGGCGGCACGCGGGTGGGTTTTGTCGGCATCACGTCGCCGATCGTCCCGCAGACCATGCCCAGGGCGTTCGGCGCGGGCCTCCGCTTTTCCGACGGGGTCGATTCGGTGCACCGGTCCATCGCGGACCTCCGCCGTGAAGACCAGGTCGACCTGATCGTCGTGGTATCCCACCTCGGATTCCCACAGGAGGTCCGGCTCGTCAAGGAGGTCCCGGGGATCGATGTGCTGCTGAGCGGCCACACGCACAACAGGTTGGCCGCACCGGTTCGGGTCGGCAACACGATGCTGATCCAATCCGGCTTCAGCGGTTCCCTCCTGGGACGCCTCGACCTCGAGATCCGGGCCGGCCACGTCTGTGGCTTCACCCACCAACTGATCGAGGTGGATGCGTCGGTCGCCGATGATCCCCGGACCCAGCGGGTCATCGACGAACAGCTCGAACCCTATCGGCCGCGACTGGGCGAAGTCGTGGGGCAGACGGCCACCGCCCTCGACCGCATGACCGTCCTGGAGGCGACGATGGACAATCTGATCACCGACGCGTATCGCGACCTCACCGGTGCCGAGGTCGCCTTCTCGCACGGCTGGCGCTACGGGGTACCCATTCCCCCGGGCGACGTCACCGTGGGCGATCTCTGGCAGATGATCCCGACCGATCCTGAGATCTTCACGGTCACGATGACCGGCAGTCAGATCCGGCAGAGGCTGGAGGCGAGCCTAGAAAGCGTGTACGCGCCCGACCCGTTCGACCAGAAGGGCGGGTTCGTCCTCCGGGTGTCCGGCTTGAACGCCGTCGTGCGGCTCAACAATCCGAAGGGAACGCGCGTCGAGCACCTGGACATCGCTGGCGCTCCCTATGACGCGAACCGTCCGTACACGGTGGCGGCTGCAGGCGAGCAGGACATGGAGCATGCCGGGAACAAGCAGGCCACGGGGACGCGCGCCATCGAGGCGCTGCGGCGCTACTTCGAGCGGCACTCGCCGGTGAACGCGGAGTTGACCCACGCCAAGTTCATCGCGGTGTGATTCTCGTTCTCCGATCGGGCCAATCGCCGAGGGAACGCTGAAGGCGCGGTGCTGCGCTCTGGCCTGTCCGGGGACTGGATCGACAACGAGGAATCGCCGGGCGGGGACATCCTGCCACTGAAGGGGATCGCCGGCAGCAGGGTCTGGCGATCCAACCCGCTCCGCCTGGTCGGTGGGGTTACGCGCTGGATCCGGCAGCGCGGGGCGTCACCCTCGCTCGGCGGCTCGCCCGAAGCGCTGCCGTCGCACGGGCCTGCCCGAAGCGATCTGATATGGAAGGACCCGTCAAGTCAAAGTGGCAGGGCATGGCCGGGGTCAGGTTCCTGGCGACGGTCGGTCA
>JAJYMP010000472.1 GCA_021786915.1 Chloroflexota bacterium | reverse complement strand
CAAACTGTCTCCCGGGGCCACGGGCCATCCTCCGCTGTCAGTCGCCAAACGAACAGCGTCAGGGTACCCAGTGGCCCCTTCTCCTTGTCCGCGGTGTCCGGTCTCACCGTGGGCTCCAAGCCCTAGGTCTGGCTCAGGAATACTACTGATCGGCCACGATGAGTCTGGGCTCCGGGACCTTCCCTGTCCCTGGATCCGGCTCTCTTGTGGCGTGGAGCCTGCTCACGTTGCTTTGACCAATCACGATCCCGGCATCGTGTTGCTTTCTCCGGCCGCTTGAGTGAGTGATGTGGGCAACCACTCCCGCTCAGGAGACAGCCGATGAACCCACACCTCCTCCCCGCCCTCCAATCCGGCACACCCACCGCCTGGGAGGAGGCGGTCTATGCGTTCCTCGTCGAGAAGCGCGCTCGTTCGGGGTCGACCCGAACGGTCGAGAGCTACGCCCGGATGCTCTGGCCATTCTTCCGGCTGAAGGCCCCCGATCAGGTCCGCTCGTCGGAGGTCCTGGCCTACGCCCACGGGATCGGCGCCTCGGGACGGGTGCCGTCTGCGACCACGGTCGGGGCCCGGATCGCCTGCCTGTCCTCCTTCTACCGCTTCGCCATCCGGATGGGCCTCCTCGTCGGCAACCCCTGCGACGCCCTCGAGCGCCCGCGGACGGTTCCCTCCGTCGCCCGGGGGTACAGCGCCGACGAGGTGCGCCGCCTCCTCGCCGTCATCCCCGACACCGTCCGCGGGCGACGGGACCGGGCGATCCTCCTCGTCCTCGTGCTGACCGGCCGCCGGCGGGCCGAGGTGATCGATCTCACCGCTGGCGACCTCAGCCTCGAGGGCGAGACGGTCCTCTACAGCTACCGCGGCAAGGGCGGCAAGCGCGGCCGTCGCGAGCTCCCCCGCCCAGCCTACGCGGCGATTTGTCGAACGCTCGCGGACGCCGGGCAGGATCTCGCGACCATGGACCCGGGCGAGTCGCTCTGGCAGGCGGGAGCCGGGCCCCGGGGGATCAGCAGCGGCACCTTCTATGGGCGGTTCCGTCGGTACCTCCAGGCAGCCGGCCTCACGCCGACTGGGCTCCACATTCTCCGACACACCGCCGCGAAGCTGCGTCGCGATGCCGGGGCCTCGGTCGAGGCAGTCAGCGCGTTCCTCGACCACAGCTCGCTTGCAGTTACGACCGTCTACCTGCGGCGGCTCGAGGGCGAGACGGACCGGACGTGGCCGGATGTCGCGGTCGCGATCGGCGTCTAGGCGGTGTGGCGTGCTCGCCCTCATCTGCCGCCGGTTCGCGCCGCCTGCGCGAGGGACCAGCTGCGGCGTCTGACCGTCGGCGACTGCTGCAGTCGCTGCCTCGCGGCGGAGTCCGCGAGCGCGGCGCGCGCTCAGCTGACCGCTGGACTGGCGCCCTCAATGGGTCCGCGGGCGCGTGGCCGACGACCTTCCGGGTCGCCGGCCACGAGGAACTCGTCGCGCGGCTGATCGCCGCCTAGCGAGCCTCTCCGTCGACGCTAGAGAGGAACCTGAGGCGACCGGCGTGAGTCGCGCCATCTATCACTCCCGTCGGAAGGACTACGAAGGTCCGCCTGGTGTCAGGGCAGCCGTCTCCGGCTCCTTGTAGGTCACGTCGACGACGACCTTCCAGTGTTCGTCGCACGGGCGGTACCGCTTACGACCCTTGGGGCTCCCCTCGAAGCCTTGACACGACGCCGTCCACTCCCGGTGTGTCTCGCCCGCCTGCTCCATGAACCGAAGCTGCTCGGCGACGCGAAAGCCGCCGTTGTAGCAGACGGGGTTGCGGCAATTGATGTACTCGCCGGTCGTGCTCTCGGTGTAGGTCCGCCAGCCGTCATCCTTGAACCCGGCAAGCGGGCGGTCGTAGTACCCGGACCCCTTGACCCGAACACGGAGAGACGCGATCCGGGGGAACGCCTTCGCGAAAGACACGGGCTCCCCGAGAAACCACTTCGTCTCGAGGAACACGTCGGTCGCCTTCTGGTGGCGTTGCTGCCGAGCCATGTCTGCACCTCTTGACTGACGTCACCGATCCAACAGGTCGGTGACGTCCGCGAGTGGCAGGTCGTGGGGCGTGCCTGCTCCGTCGAGCACGATCCGGAACTCCGCCTTGCGGGCCACTACGTCGCCTCGGCGTGATCGCGACAGACGCGCGGCGCGTCGCCGGCGTGCTTATCCGTATTCCTTCGGAGCCACTGCCGAGCAGACTGCGCCTTCCAGCCAGCCCGAACCATGGTCTGCACGTCGAGCCGATGCTGAAATGACTGGAGCCAGCGACTGAAGGGCTCGACCGGGTTGCGCGGGTCCGCTGCCAGGATCGCCTGAATCCGAAGCGGATCGAGGTCTCGACGACCGGTGCCGAGCTGTGGCCTACGGCTGACTTCGGCGGCGATCTCGTCATCGGATCGGCCGAGTATGGCGAGCGTCCGGATCGCCGTGTCCAGTCGCACTTGCGTCGCGTCCCGATAGCGGCGTAGCGTCCGCTCTTTCACGCCCACGACCGAGTCGCCGAGCAGATCGTACTCAGTCGCGCCGCGGCCGGCGGCCAGGTTTCGGAGCATGTAGAGCGTGATCTCCGCGACCGCGTCGGGATCCGGCAGGTTCTCGCCCCTGCCGAGAAGCCAGAGTGCTTCCGCGAGGGCGACGGCGGGGTCGGTCCACCACTCCTCAACGCCAAGCCAGCGCGCTCCGGTGGCTGCGAGCCACTCGTGGAGCGATTCCTCGACGGCTCCGGGCTCTGACCACGGTTGGAGCCGGCCGAGCCGATCCGACAAGTCGATGAGCGGCCGTGGAGCTTCGGTCAAGTTTGGGAATCTCGAAGCATTCTGGCCGAGTCGGTCCCTGATGGTGACCATCGCGCCCACGATCTTACCGGCGCCAGCGCGGCAGTGGCGCAAACCGAACGAGGACCACAGTGGCGACCGCCGGCGATCCGGGCAGCCTCACCACCAGCCCAAGGCTTCATGCCGTGCACCATGGCTTCGGCCCCACCCAGGCCGCGCTGGCTCGACCGATGAAGGTCGTCCGCCGGCGCGTGGTGACGATCGAGAGCCAGGCCGCCGTGCCGATGGTCGCCGCGCAGCGATACCTTGATGCGCTCGAGGCCCTGTCCGCATGATCGCGGACGGGGCGAGCTGGGGCGGGTTGGAACCCGATGAGCTCCCGCCCGCGCCGAAGGATCCGCCCGGCGATCTCTCGGCGATCCGCGCCGAACTGGGGGCCGACGCGGGCACGGACCCGCTGGACCTCCTCTGGCGCAATGCGACCGGCGAGGAGCGCGAGGCTGCGATCGCCGGCGCCGCCACCACGCGGGCCAACCTGGCAGCGCAGGAAACGGCGGCAACACGACCGCTGACCCCTGACGAGCAGGAGATGGTCGACGCGATCGCCGAAGCGGAGAGGAAGCGCCTCGGGTTGGAGACCCTGGCTGGGACGCCCGACGTGATCGACCCGCTCTCCGACGGCCGCGCCTCAGTCGTCACGCCAACGGACCCGGCGGTCTTCCCCGAGCCGGAGGATCGCGGGCTCGCGACGCTCTCGTCGCTCGGGGGCGTGGAGTACGTCGACGACCTGATCCGCCCCGGTCGCATCGTCGTCGTCGCGGCCGAAGAGGGCGCTGGCAAGTCCTATGCGATCGGGGGCGAGCTGGCCATCCGCGTCGCCGTCGCCGGCGGATCGTTCGCCGGCACGTGGCCCGTCCTGCGCACCGGCCCCGTGCTCTACATGAGCGAGATGCACGGCGATGACGACTACGAGCGCGAGGCGACCGTGCTCGCGTCCCTCGGCCTCGAGCGGTCGGCCCTGGCCGGCTGCTACTACCGCCTTTCCCTCATGACCGCGGCCGGCGGCCGTCCGGCGCTCACCGTCCCGGAGTGGCGCGCGTGGGCGACCGCCTGGACGCGCGACCGCGGGGCGCTGCTCCTGATCGTGGACACCGCGACCGGCGCGACACAGGTCGACCCCTGGGGGCCAGAGATCCAGGCCGTCTACGCCGCCCTCCGGGTCATGCTCGCCGAGTACCCCGAGCTCGCGATCGTGCTCCTGATCCACCTCAAGAAACCGCAAGGCCGGGGCGAGCGGCGGATCTCGGACGTGCTCGGCGAGTGGGGCCGCTGGTGCGACGTCGTCGTGATCATGGAGAACGATGGGAACGGGCTCACACGCGCCCGGCTCACCGTCCGCAAGCGCGTCCGCCACGAGCGCCGCATCGTCGTGACGAAGGCCGGCGGGCTCCTGATCGACCCGCAGGACCTAGACCTTGGAGCCCACGGTGAGACCGGACACCGCGGACAAGGAGAAGGGGCCACTGGGTACCCTGACGCTGTTCGTTTGGCGACTGACAGCGGAGGATGGCCCGTGGC
>JAJYMP010000494.1:2544-4373 GCA_021786915.1 Chloroflexota bacterium | reverse complement strand
GACCTGCCGTGGCAGCGCGCAGGGCGGCCCTGAGGGGCCCCTCCTTCGCTCGTGACACCAAGGAGACGGCGACATCAGACGGGTCTGCGACCGGATTGAGGACCGCGTTGCAGAGGACCCGCGAGTACTCCTGGATGTCGACGGCAGTGACCGTCCAAGTGCCGGACAGGGCGGCTGACACGGCGCCGGAGCCGGCGAACAAGTCACACACGCGGCTGCCCGGCGGGGCGACTTCCCCCACCGCCGACACGATCGGGCGGAGGAATCGGAGCTTGCTTCCCAAGTAGTGGATCAGTCGGAACTCCGCCGGTGAGTCCGGGCGCGCGCCCAGGGCAGGCATCGCCGGGTCCGGTGAGGGTGCCTCGGTGGCCAGCCCGAGTTGGAGTTGGCTAACCGAGTTCGTAGAAATCGAAACCCCCGCCCCCGGTCCAGCCGGCGGGTGCGGACACGCCGCTTCGATCGCCATCCACAACCTTGCGGAGTCGAGCCGCGCAGAGGGAGACCGAGTGCTCCCCTTGCTCAATGCCGAGGTGGCGTCGCCGGAGCTTGTGGGCGACGGCGGAGGTGGTCCCTGACCCTAGGAAGGCGTCCAACACGAGATCGCCCTCGTTGCTGGCGATCGCGATGATCCGACTGATTAGCCGTTCGGGCTTTGGCGTGTCGAACAAGGCCTCATCGGGGAACATCTGGAGCAGATGCTTCTTCGCCTCGTCGCTGGTGCCGACGTCCCCGGCCAACCACAGCGTCTCCGGCGTAAGGCCCCCGTGAGCGCCTCCGAGGAAGCGCTTGATACGGGGCACGCCTAGACCGCTCTTTCCGAACCAGATATTCCCGGCCGCGATCTCCGAGCTCATTCGCTCGAGCGTGTAGACCCAACACCGGCCTTCGGGTGGCAGGTGACGCACGCCGCTCGGAGCGACCAGCTCATAGTGCTGGCTCGCGGTCGCGTGCCCGTCCTGCACATTCGCCGAGACGGACTGCCATGGCCCACGCGGGTCGTCGTCGGGATTGCGGTACCTGGAGGTGACCCGCTCATCCGCTGGCACCGGATTGCGGAAGCGCTGGAATGCTCGCGCGTCCGCCGCGTACACGAGCACGTACTCGTGATTGTTGGAGAAGACCTTGCGGTTCTCTCGAGTTGTCCGCTGCTGCCAGATGATCGTGCTGACGAAGTTGTCGCGACCGAAGATCCGATCGGCGACTACCTTCAGGTAGTGAACCTCGCGATCGTCGATCGAGATCCAGATGGACCCGTCTTCGGTGAGGAACGACTTCAGGAGCGCGAGCCGTTCCTCCATCATCTGGAGCCACAGCTCATGAGTGCTGACATCGCGGTAGTGGCGGTATCGCTCCTGATTGTTGTACGGGGGGTCGATGTAGATGCATCGCACCGCCCGCTCGAACGTTCCGCTCAGTCGCTCTAGAACGGCTGAATTCTCCCCGGGGATGATGGAATTGCCGGTGCCTCGGTCGCCGTAGCTCAGGTCGGCGCGATGAACGAACGGATGCGGAAGCATGGACTCGCCGACGCGTGGCGACGACCCGGGAGACGCCTGAGGCTCGGGCTCACGAGCCCCCCCTTGGGGGCGCGGCAAGGCCCGAATCCCCGGGGCACCCGCCACGACGCCGGCGACTTCGACTGTCATCGCTCTGGATCCGGGTACGCGTTCAGCCTCGACGAATCGGAAGGCGGGGTGGCGCCCTGGCTCAGGCCCGCGCTCCCGGTGAACAGGGGGAGTTGGCCGCCAGCCTCCACCAGCCCGGCCGCCTCCAACACAAACCACGCCTTTAGGGTCATTCCGCGTCGGGCCAGTCCGACATAGAGGTCC
>JAJYMP010000494.1:0-2534 GCA_021786915.1 Chloroflexota bacterium | reverse complement strand
TCGGGTCCACTTCGATGACGATCCGGCCAGATGTGCCCCGTGTCATGGATGTAACATAACATCTAGCACACGGAGGCTTCAAGGGCCGATGCCAAACGAGTCCGACGAGGGGCCGCCCTCGTTGGACGGAGCGGCGGCCCGGTGTGGAGCCGGGTCCGTCGAAGGTACCCGCCGCCGCTTACGTCGCCCTTATGGGCGTGGGGCCCAGCCGAGACTGGCCGCCGGCAGACCGAGCGACTGATCGCTCCCGGACCGCCAAGAGGTGCGCGCTGAGTGGCCGAGCGCGGGCCCCCGGTGCCCCGGCTCCGCGCTGTCCGGTCGATCCCGGACGGACCTGCCCGACCAGCCCAGGTCCGGCGACCGGGGTTCAGCCGGCGGCGCCCTTGCCCTTCGTGTCGCGGGTGTACTGCACCATTCGGATCGACCGTTCGGGGAGGAGCACGAACTCAACGCCGGTCATGGGCGTGCGCGCCTGCGTGTCGGGATCCACCCACGCCGGCTCGGCGATCAGTAGGTCGGGCGTGTCGGTCTCGGCCGTTTCGGCGACGAGGTGCGGCCACCCGAACACGATCCGCCCGTCGTCGGTCCACACCTGCGCCCAGCCGGGCACGGCGAACATCGCGTCCCACGCCTGCCGTGAAACTGCGTGCGACAGGCGTGCCCATCGGCGGGTGGCAGCGGCCCACAGCCACGAGGCCCCGAGCGCCGCGACGACCGCGAGGACGAGCGAGACGGCGAGGTCCAGCGCCGAACTGGCGATCCCAAGAGGGGCCACGACGGCGCGGATGGCGGCGCTCGCGAGCAGGCTCCACAGCGTGAGTTCGAGATCGGTCCGGCGGGTGCGCAGGGCGACGACCTGGAACACCTTGAGCGCCACGAAGCCGGGGACAAGGTAGGCCAGCGTCGCGATAGCCTGGTCCGCGGTGATCATTTCTTGGAGGGCGGTGCCGGGGGAGGCGGCGGAGGCGGGTCCACCGGGCGGGGGAGCACGCGCGTCCTGATCTCGGGCGGATCAACGATCGGGACCTGGATGGGCGGGCGCGGAGGCTGATCGGGCGGCCTCTGCACAGTCATTGGGAACGACATCGGGACCTCCCCCGGCTGCGGCCGGTCACGGGTCCGTCGTTGCAGACGGGTGTCGCGTCAGCGTAGCCGAGCGGAGCCTACCGCGCACCTGAAATGCGAACGCGCGTTCGTTACGACGCACGCCCACTCGACAAGGAAGCTACGATACGCACGTGTGGAGTCTGGCAGGCTACCGATGAGCGACAAGTCCGCGATCGAGTGGACCGACGCCACATGGAACCCGACGACGGGGTGTGACCGCGTCTCGCCCGGGTGTGCCAACTGCTATGCCCTCGACCTGGCCGCGCGCCTCAAGCGCATGGGCCAGGCGGCGTACCAGGCCGATGGCGACCCCCGAACTTCCGGGCCCGGCTTCGCACTCACCCTCCACCCCGAGCGTCTGACGCTGCCGCTCCGGTGGACGCGACCGCGGCGGGTCTTCGTGAACAGCATGTCCGATCTTGCTCACCCGGCGGTTCCCGACGACTACATCGCCCAGGTGTTCGCGGCGATGGCGCTGGGGGGCCGGCACACATTCCAGCTTCTGACGAAAAGGCCTGAGCGGATGCGTGTCTGGCTCAACGGTGCGGGTACCGAACGCTCGGTCCGCGCCGCCGCCCGCCGGATGCACCCTGGTCGTGCCGCCTCGATCGACCTGCTCCCTTGGCCGCTCCCGAACGTCTGGCTCGGCGCGAGCGTCGAGAACGCCCGATGGCGGACAAGGATCGACGAGCTCCGTGACACACCCGCTGCCGTCCGGTTCCTCTCCTGCGAGCCGTTGCTCGGGCCGCTCGGCGAGCTCGACCTCGACGGGATCCATTGGGTGATCGTCGGCGGCGAGTCCGGCCCAAGACACCGGCCCGTGCGCGAGGAGTGGGTGCTTGAGACACGCGACCAGTGCCTAGCCGCCGGCGTGCCGTTCTTCTTCAAGCAGTGGGGAGGCACGACGTCGAAGTCCGGCGGACGCCTTCTCGAGGGCCGCACCTACGACGGCTACCCGGAGGCGGATGACCTACGCCTGGTCTCCGCCGGCTGAGTTCCACAGGGTCGGCTCCGGGGCGCGCTCCGCGAACCACTCCATCGTCCCGCTCGCCGCGTCCCACCGGCCGTACCGCCGGTCTTCGGCAGCCTTGCACGCGACCCTGACCTGTGAGATCGACAGGCCGGCGGCTCCGCGCATCTCGGCCGCGGTGAGCGTCACGCCAGCGAACATGCCATGAAGCTGGACGACGGCCGCTCCCCGCTGCTGCGCGGTCATCTTGCCTCTCGCGATGACCGTGCCGGCCTCAAGCCCTGCCTGCACCGCCCGGGCGAACTCGGGGACGGCCTTGTCAGAGTCGGCGAGGTGGATCATCGCGCGGTCCTGATGCCATGAAGGAGCGGGCCTCCGCTCCGATGCTTATGGCGCGACCCTCCATGAGGATCGGCCAGAGGCAAGCGATCAGAAGGAGGCCCAGGACATGGTGTAC
>JAJYMP010000489.1 GCA_021786915.1 Chloroflexota bacterium | reverse complement strand
CGCCGCGCGGGCCGCGGAGCGGCAGATCGGCAGGACGGCCGCGCGCTCGCGCGCGGAGCGGACCATCCGCATGCCCTTGCCGCCGCCGCCCGCGGACGGCTTGACGAGCACCGGGTAGCCCACGCGCCCGGCCTCCTCGAGCGCGTGCGCCTCGTCGCCGAGCAGCCCCGACCCGGGAATGGTCGGCAGGCCGTGGGCGGCGAGGAGGCGACGGACCTCCTCCTTGGACGAGAACCGCTCGAGCACGGGCGCGGACGGGCCGATGAACGTGAGCCCGTGGGCGCGGACCGCCTCGGCGAAGGCGTCGTCCTCCTACAGGAAGCCGTAGCCCGGGTGGATGGCGTCGCAGCCCGTGACCAGCGCGGCGGAGATGATCGCGGGCGCCGAGAGGTACGAGCGGCGGGCGTCCGCGGGGCCGATGCAGATGGCCTCGTCGGCGAGGAGCGCCGGCAGCGAGGCGCGGTCCGCCTCCGAGTACGCGACGACGGCCTCGATGCCCAGCGTCCGGCAGGCGCGGAGGATCCGGAGCGCGATTTCGCCCCGGTTGGCGATGAGGACTCGGCTGACCATGCTCAGCCCTCCCCCGCCGCGTCGGCCGACGTCGTCTCTGGCTCGGGATCCCCCTCGACCACGGCGACCTCCTCGCCGTACTCGACGCCGTCGCCGGCCTGCGGGTAGACCTCGATGACGATGCCGTCGATCGGCGCGACCACGTCGATCGCGATGCCCAGCAGGTCCACGGTGGCGATCCGGTCGCCAGCGCGGACGCGGGTCCCGGCGGCGACGCCCGGCTTGAACATGCCCACCGTCGGTGAGAGCGCGGGCTCCTGGCGGGGGCCGCGGCCTGGCTCCTCGTCGGGGGCGGCCGGTGCGGAGGCGGCGGGGCCGGACGGCGCGACCATGGGCAGCGAGGCGCGGTGAGGGCGCTCACGACGGGGTCCGGCGCCGGCCGGGCGGCGCACGCGCACGTGCCAGTCCCCCTCGCGGATCTCCACCTCGCCGAGGTTCGCCACGCCCAGCTTCGCGACGAGCGCGGGCACGAGCGCGTCGGCGAGGCGGGCGATGCCGGCGTGGTCGGCGGCGCGCTGGGCAGCGGTGCGGTCCCCGGAGGGGGGCAGGTCGGGCATCGGCTAGACGTCCTCGCGGGCTGGTGGCTCGTCGCGCCGGCCCACCTGGAGCGGCGCGGGCATGGCCCGCGAACCGGCCTCGAGCAGACCGCGCAGACGGTCGGCGAAGCCGCTCCGCGGCGGGGCGACGGGAGTGGGGGTGTCGGTCAGGACTTCGGTGTAGGCGCCGAGCGAACGGTAGCGGCGATAGCGCTGCTCCACCAGCAGCTCGATCGGGATGGCCGTCAGGCGGTCCAGTTCCCGCAGGACGGCGGTCTTGATCCGCCTGCCCGTCTCCTCGTGGTCGGTGTGGGCGCCGCCGTCGGGCTCCGGGATCACGTGGTCGATCACGCCCAGCGCCTGCTGGTCGGCGGCGCTCATCCGCATCGCCGCAGCTGCGGTCGCCGCCTCGTCGCTGGTGCGCCACAGGATGCTGGCGCAGCCCTCGGGCGAGATGACCGCGTAGACGGCGTTCTCGAGGGCGAGCACGACGTCGCCCACGGCGATCGCGAGCGCCCCGCCCGATCCTCCCTCGCCCGTGATCACCGTGACGATGGGGGTGCGGAGGCGGGTCATCAGCCCGACGGAGCTCGCGATGGCGTCCGCGATGCCGCGCTCCTCGGACTCCGGGCCCGGGTAGGCGCCGGGCACGTCGACGAAGGTCACGATGGGCAGCCCGCTGCGCTCGGCGAGCTCCATGACGCGCATCGCCTTGCGGTAGCCCTCGGGGTGCGGCATGCCGAAGTTGCGGCGCAGGTTCTCCTCCGTGTCGGCGCCCTTCTGCTGGCCCACGACCGCCACCCGGTGGCCGCCGATCCGCGCGAAGCCGGCCACGACCGCCTCGTCATCGCCGAACGCGCGGTCGCCGTGCAGCTCGATGACCTCGTCCGCCATCACCGCGAGCAGCTCGAGGATCCGCGGGCGGCGCAGGTTGCGCGCGAGCTGGACGCGAGCCCAGACCTCGGCCCTGCGCTCGGCGGGCGTGGGCTCGGCGGCGGCCGGCACGAGAGCGGGCTCGGGCGCCGGGCGCTCCTCCCGGCGGCCCAGGATGCGGTCAACCACGCGCGGCCTCCGTCGGGCGCGGGGCGAGGTAGCGCAGCAGAGCGGCGAGCTCGCGGCGGAGGTCCGCCCGGGCCACGATGCGGTCGACGAAGCCGTGGCGGTACAGGAACTCGGCGCGCTGGAACCCGGGCGGCAGCTCCTGGCCGATCGTGCCCGCGCCGACCCTGGCGCCCGCGAACCCGATCAGCGCGTTGGGCTCGGCGAGGTTCACGTCGCCCATCGCCGCGTAGCTCGCGAACACGCCGCCCGTGGTCGGATCGCTCATCACCGACACGTACGGGACGCGGGCCGCGCGCAGGCGCTCGAGGGCGGCCATGGTCTTGGCGAGCTGCATCAGCGCGAGCGTCCCCTCCTGCATCCGGGCCCCGCCCGACGCCGACACGATGATCAGCGGCACGCGCGAGGCGAGGGCGCCCTCGGCGGCGCGGGCGACCTTCTCGCCCACCACGGCGCCCATCGAGCCGCCCATGAACCCGAAGTCCATCACCAGGATCGCCACACGCTGGTCCTCGATCCGCCCGTAGCCCCAGACGGCGGCGTCGCGGAGGCCGGTGGCCAGCTGGGCCGCGGCGATGCGGTCGGGGTACGCCTTCTGGTCGACGAACCCGAGCGGGTCCTTGGACGTGAGGCCAGGATCGCGCTCCTCGAACGTGCCGGGGTCCAGCAGCTGGCCGAGGCGGAGCGCCGAGGTGAGCCGGAAGTGGTGGCCGCACGACGGGCAGACGTGGAGCGTCTTCTCGAGCGCCTTGTTGAACAGCTGCTCCGAGCACGACGGGCAGCGCGTCCACAGCTTGTCGGGGACGGCCTCGCGGCGGGAGCGGAAGCCCGGGAACTTGACGGGCATCAGGCAGGCCCCCCGGGGATTCCCGCTGCGAGGTCCGCGAGGTCCGCGACGCGACGGGCGTGGGCAGCCCGCGCGGCGCGGCCCATCGGGGCGCCTGCGGGATGGGAGGCGCGCCAGGCCACCCAGGCAACACCGACGAGCGAGATGGCCGCGGACGTGATCGCCCCGCCCACCAGGAGCGGCCGCGACGGCGAGCGGACGCCGTCGGCGCGGACGACCGCGGCTCCGTCGGAGGGGTCGAGCTGGCCCGCCAGGACCGCCGCGAGCAACGGGTCGTCGGCGGGGAGATCAGCGGCGGGGAACGGGATGACGTCGCCGGATCGGCCCGCGACGACGGCGAAGGCGCGCGGCGCTCCGCGGGCAGCGAGGTCGGCGAGCTGGACGGCCAGGCGCTCCTCGAAGCGGAAGGACGGGTGGGCGCGGAGCAGGGCGGCCCGGAGGACCAGGCCAGCGTGGCGGAGGGCCGGATCCGGGTCGGCGGCGCCGGTCGATGTCCGCGCCAGGTCATCTGGCGCCAAGGCGTCGTCGGCCGTTCTCGTGGTCGTCCTCGCCAGCGGCCCCGTCGCCCGCCGCTCGACCTGCGCCACCAGCATGTCGAGGTACTGGTCGGTCACCAGCGCATCGACCGGTTCGCCGCCCGCTCCCGACGCTCGCTTCGGCCTCACCGGCGCGACGCCCGGTTGTGGCCCAGTTCGTGCGCGACGCTCCCCAGGGCCCGGTGGATCAGCACCCGGACGGCGCCCTCAGAGCGGCCCAGGATGCCCGCGATCTCGGCGGTGCTCATCTCGTCGACGAACCGCAGCAGGAGCGCCCGGCGACGGTCGTCCGGCAGGTCGCGAACCGCCCGCAGGGCGGTGGCGACCTCGTCGCGGGTCACGGCGTCACCCTCGAGGTCCACGCCGTCCGCGACGGTCAGCCCGGTGCCCAGCACGGCGTCGAGCGAGGAGGCGGGCCGGCGCCGGCGCGAGCGCCGCTCGTTGGCGACGACATTGCGCGCGATGCGGAACAGCCAGACGCGGAAGGTGCTCGCCTCGGGGCCGTCGTCCGGCCGCGCGAGCTCGCGGAACCGCGGCAGGGCCGCCAGCGCGCGCAGGAAGGTCCGCTCCGTGGCATCCTCCGCCGCGTGGTGGTCGGCGAGCTCGTAGAGGGCGTAGCTGTACACCTGGGCGAGGTACTTCCGGTAGAGCGCGTCGAACTTGGCGGGGTCCCGGCGCGCCGCCTCGACGAGCGGCCGGTCACGGTCGAGCGCGACGACGACGCGCTCCGACGCCGGCTCGGCTGTTCCAAACCCCAGTCGGGCCATGTCGTTACACCCCCGACGCGAGCCGCACGTGGACGACCTCGCCAGCGAGGACCGGCCGGGGGTTG
>JAJYMP010000636.1 GCA_021786915.1 Chloroflexota bacterium | reverse complement strand
AACCTCTCGCTCGGGGCGCCTTGGAGGGATCGACCGGCGCGCTCGCGCCGCGTCCGACCGCCGTCCTGTCCAGGTCGGCGCCGCTGTCGTCCGTTACTTTACTACTTGCGCAATAACGCAATCAACTGGGCGTGGCGGACCGCCACCGGGGTGCCCGGTCGCTCCGCCGTGAGGTGCCCGGTCGCTCGCCATGGGGTGCCCGGTCGCTCGCCGAGCGCCCCGTTCGGCCCGTTCGGCCCGTTCGGCCCGTTGCCCGTCCGGAGCCCGCACGGTACGCTCAGGGCAGTCTCGCGGAGGCAGGGAGATGATGAACGCGGTTGCTTGTGGCCCCGCGTCGCCGGTGGTGGCGGCCGGCGACGGGCCGGGTGGGTGAACCAGAGGATCGATACGCGGACGCGGCGACCGACACCGCGTGCGTCGTCCAGGCGCCGATTCCAACTCGCCCAAGCTGCGTCCGCCAACGTGGTGGTGGCGAACCTCGCCAGGCGTGCCGGCTGCCCGATCCGATTCATCGACATCTTCCGCTACGGGGCGCTCGTCGTCGGCGAGTCGATGGTGATCGCCACGCTGTACCTGTGGGTGAGGTACCTGGCATGAGGACGATCGAGCACGGCAGGACGCCGGGCGTCGGCACCGCGCCTCCGGCCGGCGCGCGGGGCCCGCAGCGCCCGGACCCGCAAGCCGGTCGGAACCGCGCGCTCGGGGAGACGCCCATCGCGATCGTCGCAGGACGCCTGCACGCCGACACGGACCGGGTGGCAGGACCCGTGTCCGGCCTGGCCCCGGTGGTGACCCGTTGAAGGACGTCCTGCGCCCCTGGACCTTCGACGGAGCCGCGGTGGCCAGCGCCCTGGACACGGACCCGGTGCGTGGTCTGGCGGTGGAGGACGCCGCTCGGCGCCTCCTCGAGTACGGCCGCAACGAGCTGACCGAGCGAGGGGCGAAGCCGGCCTGGGTCCTGTTCCTCGAGCAGTTCACGAACGCGATGATCGTCGTGCTGCTCGCGGCCGCCGGGATCACGGCGGTCCTCGGAGACCTCAAGGACACGCTCGTGATCCTCGCGATCGTCCTCCTCAACGGGATCGTGGGGTTCGTGCAGGAGTACCGCGCGGAGCAGGCGCTCGCCGCCCTCAAGCGGATGGCCAGCCCGACGGCACGCGTCGTGCGGGGTGGGGAGACCCTCCTCGTCCCGGCGCCGGAGGTGGTGCCCGGCGATCTGGTCCGGCTCGATGCCGGGGACATCGTGACGGCGGACCTGCGGCTGCTCGGGGCGAAGGCGCTGCGCATCAACGAGGCGGCCCTCACGGGCGAGTCCGAGCCGGCGGAGAAGTCGACCGAGCCCCTGCCCGACGTTCCGGAGGGGCTCATCGCCGACCAGCGCAACGTCGCCTTCAGCGGCACGGCGGTGACGTACGGCCGCGGGACGGGCGTCGTGTTCGCCACCGGGATGTCGACCGCCCTCGGGCGCGTGGCGGAGCTCCTCCAGGCGGACCACGGTGGCCAGACGCCGCTCCAGCAGCGGCTGGCGAAGCTCGGCAAGGGGCTGGCGGGGCTCGCCCTCGTGGTGTGCGGCGTGGTCTTCGTGGCGGGCGTGGCGCGCGGAGAGGCGCCGGGCACGATGTTCCTCGTCGCGGTCAGCCTGGCCGTGGCGGCCATCCCGGAAGGGCTCCCCGCCGTGGTGACGGTGGCGCTGGCCCTCGGTGCACGGCGGATGGCCCGACGCAACGCCCTCGTCCGCAAGCTACCGGCGGTCGAGACGCTCGGGTCGGTGACGGTCGTCTGCTCCGACAAGACGGGGACCCTCACCGAGAACCGCATGCTCGTCGAGCGGGCGTGGACCCCGGAGGGCGTCTTCGTCGTGGAGGGCGAGGGCTACGCTCCGGACGGGCGGATCGCACCTGAGGGCGCGGGCGACGTCGCTGAACCGGTGGAACAGGCGGCCGACCACGGCCTCGACCGGCTCGCCCGCATCGCCGCCGCCTGCAACGACGCCACGCTGCACGCCCCCGACCGCCCGGGCCGTGCGTGGTCGGTCACGGGAGACCCGACCGAGGCGGCGCTCCTCGCCTTCGCCGGGAAGCGCGGCATCTTCGCCGCCGCTCTCCTCGCGGACCATCCACGGGTGGAGGAGCTCACCTTCGACGCCGCCCGGCGGCGCATGACCACCCTGCACGCCGACCGCGAGCGCATCTGGGTGGCGTCCAAGGGCGCCCTCGAGGCCATCGCGCCCCTGCTCGATCCGGCCGATGCCCCGCTCGTCCCCGCCGCCGAGGCGGCCGCGGCACGCTACGCCGCGGAGGGCTACCGCGTCCTCGCACTCGCGGAGCGCGAGATCCCGGCGGTGCCCGAGGCGCTCGAACACGCCGAGACGCACCTCCGCCTCGCCGGTCTCGTGGCGATGGCCGACCCGCCTCGCCCCGCGTCGGTGGGCGCGATCGCGGGCTGCCGTGCCGCCGGCATCACGCCGATCATGATCACCGGGGACCACCCGCTCACGGCGTCCGCGATCGCGCGTCGCCTGGGCATCCTGGGCCCGGAGGCCGAGGCCATGACGGGCACCGCGCTCGATGGGCTCGACGACGCGGCCTTTGCCGCGCGCGTGGAACGTGTGGCCGTCTACGCCCGCATGAACCCGGAGCAGAAGCTGCGGATCGTCCGGGCGTGGCGGACCCGCGGCGCCGTCGTGGCCATGACCGGCGATGGGGTCAACGACGCACCCGCCCTCCGCCTGGCCGACATCGGCGTGGCGATGGGGATCACCGGGACGGAGGTGAGCAAGGAAGCCGCCGACATGGTGCTCGCCGACGACGACTTCGCGACGATCGTCGCGGCCGTCGAAGAGGGTCGCCGCATCTACGACAACATCCGGCGCTTCGTCCGATACCTGCTCACCACGAACTCGGCCGAGGTCTGGGTCATGTTCCTCGCCCCCTTCCTCGGACTGCCGGTTCCCCTGCTGGCGGTCCAGATCCTGTGGATCAACCTCGTGACCGACGGGCTGCCGGCGCTCGCACTCGGCGTGGAGCCGGTCGAGCCCGACGCGATGCGACGACCGCCACGCCCCCGCGGGGAATCGATCCTCGGGGCCGGCCTGTGGCGCCAGGCGCTGTGGGTGGGCCTCGTGATGGCCTGCGTCGTGCTCGGCATCCAGGCGATCGCGATCCACGCCGGCTGGCACTGGCAGACGATGGTCTTCACCACCCTCGCGCTGCTCCAGCTCGGGAACGCGGTAGCGGTCCGCTCGGAACGGCTGAGCGCCTTCTCCCTGGGGATGCGCACGAACCTCCCGCTCGCCCTCGCCGTGGGCGGCTCGCTCGTGGTCCAGCTGGCCCTGGTGTATCTCCCCGCGCTGCAGCCGATCTTCGTGACCGAATCCCTCGGGCCGGCGGAGCTCGCGATCGTCCTCGTCGGATCGAGTGCGGCGTTCCTCGCGGTCGAAGCGGAGAAGGCCCTGCGCCGTCGCCGCGGGCGGGAGCGGGCCTGAGGCCGGCCCGCGTCGGCAGCGGCAGGCGGCTGGGCGCGCGGCAGCCTGACGGCGCGCGGGCCGCCGGGGCCATCGGTCGATCCCCATGGCACTGGCGGCGCGGCCCCCGCGGCGCCAAGCTCACTCGGGGGTTTGGACGTCGATGGGCGCAGGAATCGCGACGAACCGCGCGGACGAGGCGGCGCACCAGCGCGCGGCCTCCTGCATGATCGTGCGGGCGGTGCTCCCGTGCGTGGCCGTGGCATGACGGCAGCCCTCCCGCGCCAGCTGCAACAGCCTCCGCGCAGGGCGGCCCTGTTCGTGGTGTCGGCCGTGCTGCTGCTCGCGTTCCTGCTGGTTGCCGGCAGCGCTCTCCGGCCGTTCGTCGTCGGCCTGCTGCTCATCTTCCTGCTGTCGCCGCTCGTCGACCGCCTCGCGCAGCTGGGGCTGTCACGCTCCCTCGCGACCCTCATCGTCATCCTGCTGGCGGCCGCGGGGATCCTCGCGCTCCTGGCGATCATCCTGACCCCGCTCGTCGCCCAGGCCGCCTCCTTCGCCGACGACCTCCCGCGGTTCATCTCCGTCGTGCGTCGCGGGCTCGACGACGCCTATGCCGGCCTCAACCTTGCGCCCGAGGTCCGCCAGGCACTGGACGACCTGGTGGCCGGGGCAGGGCGCGTGGACGTGGTGTCGCTGCTCCGACCGATCGTAGGCGGGGCAATCGGCGTGATCGGCGGCGCCGTCGGCTACGTCATCCTGCCGGCCTGGCTCTTCTTCGTCCTCAGGGACTGGCCCTCCCTGACCGCCTCATTCGTGCAGGCCATGCCGGCGTCATGGCGTCCGGACGTGCAGGCGCTCGCGGCGATCACATCGCGGGTCCTCGGACGCTGGGTCCGGGCCCTGCTCGTCCTCGGCGGGG
>JAJYMP010000760.1 GCA_021786915.1 Chloroflexota bacterium | reverse complement strand
ATCTTAGTGGCTGAACGGGGACGGGGTTGTCTCGGCGAAGTAGTCGGTCGACTCGATCGCGAACCGGATGTTCCCGATCGAGAGCGCGGAAGCCGCACCGTCGAGGGCGATCCGGGGGACGTCGAGCGGGGCGAGCGTCAGCGCCGCCACGACGACCGTGACCGCGATCACCACGATCGCCGCCGGCAGGATCCGCCGCGCCCGGCGGGCGTAGAACGCCGCCAGGTCGATCCGCCCGGTCCGCTCGCGCTCCCGGAGCAGCAGGCCGGTGATCAGGAACCCGGACAGGACGAAGAAGACGTCGACGCCGGTGAAGCCGCCCTGCACGCTCGACAGGCCGAGATGGAACAGGAGGACACCGAGGACCGCGACGCCGCGGAGCCCCTCGAGGTGGGGGAGGATCTCGCGCCGCGACGGCGAGGACGATCCGGCGATCGATTCGCGCCCCAGGTCGCGGTCGGTGAGGTCTTGCTTGGTCATGGGTCGGACCGATTCCACCTGCCGGGTTCGGGTCGCCAGTGAGACGGCTCGGCCCCATCGACACGTGACGGACGCCGGTCACCGTGAACCCACCGTCTCGCGGTCGCCACGCCCCGAGGTCGGACCAGGCACGAGCAGGGTACTCCCCGGGCGCCCTCGACCCACGACGAGGTCCCGGCCCGGCGCCTTCCAGGTGCCCCGGAGCTGAGCCAGGTGACTCCGCCCTGCTATCGTGCCGACGTGGACAGATCGAGCCGTTCGCATGCCGTCGCGCCGGGCCGTCTGGCGGTCCGCTGGCTCGGGCGGGTCCCGTACCGCGACGCCTGGCAGCTCCAGCACCGCTTGGTGGTGGCTCGTGCCGCCGGCGCGATCGGCGACCAGCTCCTGCTCCTCGAGCACGACCCCGTCCTCACCCTTGGCCGCCACGCCGACGAGTCGCACGTCCTTGCCCCACCCGCCGAGCTCGCCCGGCGCGGGATCGAGCTCCTCCGCGTCGAGCGCGGCGGCGAGGTGACGTACCACGGCCCGGGCCAGCTCGTCGCCTACCCGATCCTCGCCCTCGAGCGGCGCGGCCTCCTCCTCCGACCGCTCGTCCGCGCCCTCGAGGAGGCGCTGGTCGAGACGTGCGCCTCCGATCTGGTCGCGGCCGCCCGGCGCGACGGCCACCCGGGCTGCTGGTGCGATCCGGACGGCCCTGCACCGCGCAAGATCGGGGCGCTCGGCATCCGGGTCGAGCGCGGGATCAGCTACCACGGGATCGCGCTCAACGTCTCGGTCGAGCTGGCGGACTTCGACCTGATCGACCCGTGCGGGATGCCCGGCGTCCGCTCGACCTCGATCGCCCGCGAGGCCGGCCGGCGGGACGCCCGACCCTCGACCGACGATGTCGCCCGGGCGGCGACGGTCTTCGCCCCGGCCCTGGCCCACGCCCTCGGGGCGAGCCTGGACGGCGCGCTGCCGCCGGCGGCCGATCCGACCGTCGTCCGGGCGGAGCTCGAGGCCCTGCTCGCCGAGGCGGAACGGGCCGCGGTGGGCAGAGGGGCTTCCGAGGGGGCGCTCGAGCGCGTTCCCGAACCGGCCGCGCGGGGTGCCGGCTGATGGCGGCCGGGCTGTTCGAGCTGCGCCGCGACGCGATCACCGGCTGGTGGGTCGCCACGGTCGTCGACCGCGCCTTCCACCGCGACCGCTTCGAGCGGACCGCCGACCAGGTGGACGACGGCGGGGCGTGCCAGAACTGCGTCCAGCCGCCCGGCGAGGGCGTCCGCCTGCGGATCCTCAAGGACTACGCCTTCCATGTCGTCGGGACCGAGGCCGAGGCGCGCGCGATCGAGCGCAGCCTCGCCCAGGTCGCGCTCGCCTCGGCCCGCGCCTCGGGCAGCTGGCGGACGGTCGTGGCGCCCCCGGGCGAGCATCGGCCGCTCCATGCCGTCGGGCTCGGGATGATCCGCGAGCTGCTCGAGCAGTGCCGGTCGGCGGTCGTCGACGCCCGCGCGGCCGGCCAGACCGACTACCTCCAGGTCGTCCAGAACTGGGGCGCCCAGGCCGGGGCGCGGACGAACCACCTCTGCCTCGACCTGTACGACCTCCCCCAGGTACCCCACCGGATCGCCGAGGAGCTGGGCGGGGCGGCGCGCTTCGTCATCCGCGAGGGCGAGTGCCCGTTCTGCCGGGCCGTGCGCGAGGAGATCGTGCGCCGCGACCGCCTGGTCTGGCAGGATGACTCGAGCGTCGCCTACGCCCCGTACGCCTCGCGCTCGCCGTTCGAGGTGTGGGTCGTGCCCCGCCGCCACGAGGCCGACTTCGGGCGCGCCACGGACGCCGACATCGCCTCCAGCGGCGAGGCGCTCCGCCAGGTGCTCGGGCGCCTGGCGACGCTCGGCGGCCCGCCGTACAACCTCGTCCTCCACACGGCGCCGCTCCGGGAGCGGGTCGATGCCACGTACCACTGGCACTGGGAGATCCACCCCCGGCTGCGCGAGATCGCCGGCCTCGAGCTCGGCACCGGGCTGCCGGTGAACCCGGTCTCGCCCGAGGAGGCGGTCGAGGAGCTGCTCCGCCACGTCCGCCCGGACGGCCCGGAACCCGACTGATGGCCGGGGACCGGTGGAGCGTGGACCGTCACATCGCGTCGTGCTGCCGCGTCAGTGGGGGGCGGAGCGGATGGTTCCAGTCCGGCGCTCCCAGTCCATCCTT
The DNA here is from genome assembly GCA_021786915.1 of Chloroflexota bacterium. The sequence goes on along the minus strand of JAJYMP010000760.1, from coordinate 1,722 downwards.
CGTTCGAGCCGCGCCTGCATGTTCCACGGCGAGCCGCCCGGCGCCGCCTCCCGAACCAGCGACCTCGCCCTCGACCCGGTCCGCGCCGGGATCGGGCGTCTGCGCGACGCTTCGCCGGCGATGACCCAGGAGGAGACGACCGCCCGCGCCGCGATCGAGGTGCTCTACGCCCAGCACCACGGCGAGATCTACGCCTACCTGCTGCGGATGCTCCGCGAGCCCGAACTGGCCGCCGATCTCACCCAGGACACGTTCGTCAAGGCGTACCGCGCCTGGGACTCGCTCGAGGACCGGGCCCATGCCCGGGCCTGGCTCTACCAGATCGCCCACCGCGTCGCGCTCGACGAGATTCGCCGCCGGAAGATCGTCCGCTTCCTGCCCTGGACCGGGGAGTCGAAGGGGAGCGCGCCCTCGGCCGAGCGCCTGGTGATGGACGTCCACCTCTCGGGCGACCTGCAGCGGGCGCTCGAGCGGATCCCGGAACGCCAGCGCAACGCGCTCCTGCTCGCCGAGCTGCACGATCTCACCGGCCTCGAGCTGGCGGCCGCGCTCGGGGTGAGCCACGTCGCCGCCCGCGCCCTCCTCACCCGCGCCCGCGAGAGCCTCCGCCAGGCCCTCGCCGTGGAGCGGGCCGGCGAACGGGGCGCCGATGCGGACGTCCGGTCGAACCCGGGGCCGACCCGATGAGCCACCTCCGCCGGGCCCGCCTGCGCAGCCGTTCGGTGTCCGACCACGAGCGCGCCCGGCAGCTCGCCGCGGTCCGGCTGTCGGAGGCGCTGGCCGAGGCGGAGGCGGCCTGGCTGGTCGCCCACCTCGAGGCCTGCCCGCCGTGCCGGGCGGTGGCGGCCGACTACGAGGCCCAGCAGGAGGCGTTCCGGGCGCTGCGGGGCATCCCCGCGCCGGTGCCGCCGCGTGACCTGTGGGCCCGGACGGCGGCCGCGCTCGACGCCGAGGTGCGGCGCTCGGCGCAGGGCAGCCGGGGCCGCCGCCGCGGCCGGGGCCGCGGGCTGCCCGGAGATCCGCCAGGCGTCGGGCGACGGACGGCCGGGGGATGGCCCGTCGGGCGGGAGCGCGCCCGGCTCGTCCCGTACGGCGCCCTCGCCGGGGCGCTCGTCGTGGCGGTCGTCGTGGCCAGCTCGCTCCTTGGCGACTGGTCGGGGATGCCCGCCGGTGAGGGGAGCCTGCCGCCCTCGCTGGCGCCCGTCCCGACCCCCGTCACGGTCGCCGCGGAGGCCGTGGCCTGGCTGGCGCCCCAGGACGATGGCACGTACGCGCTGAACGTCGCCCCGGTCGATCGCGTCTGCCCGACCGACGCCCAGCCCGACTGCGCCCCGATCGACGGCTCGGCGCGCCAGCTGATCCGGCTGACGAGCGCACCACGGGCCGTCCTGCGCTCACCGAGCCAGGCGCAAGTCGTCGTCCTCGACGGGGCGACCACGTCGGTCGGTGGCGCGGTCTACGTCGTGCCGGTCGCCGCGCCGAGCGGAACGCCCGGCGGCGGATCGCCCGCTCCGGGTGGCACGCCGTTCGCGATCGCGTCGGCCCCGCCGTCGCCGACGGCGACGGTGCCCCAGGTGGCCGGGGGTTCGCCGGCCGGAGGCCCGGTCGAGTTCTCGTCCTCGCCGTCCGCTCCCGCTTCGCCGTCGGCCACCGCGTCGCCGGTGCCGCCCACGCCGTCCGCTTCGACGTCGGTCGCGCCGGCGGCGCCGGCCGGGGAGACGG
>JAJYMP010000415.1 GCA_021786915.1 Chloroflexota bacterium | reverse complement strand
CCTCGCGGGGCACCCAGAAGATGCTGGCGGCGCGGTACTCGTCGGGGTCCTCGGGGTCGGCGCCGTTGGCGCGGTCCGCCTCGAGCTCGGCGTGCCTCGCCTCGAAGGCGTCGCTGATGTACTTGAGGAAGATCAGGCCGAGGACGACGTGCTTGTACTCGGCCGCGTCCATGTTGTTGCGGAGCGCGTCGGCGGTCTGCCAGAGCTTGGCCTCAAACCCGAGGTTCGCCCCCGTGTCGCTCTTCGCCCTCGCGGTTCTGGCCACGGATCCTCCAGTGGCGTCCTGACTCCCAGGAGTGTATCCACCTCCATACCGCGAGAGACGATCGCCACGACGCCACGACATCGGTACGCTGGGCCCCTATGAACTTACCTCGCGGGCTGCCGCCCGAGTTGTCGGCGGCTGATTGGCTGCAGGAGACGCACCGGGAGGACCGGATTCTCGTCACCGATCCCGGACTCTTCAGGGTCGATCCCTACCGGCCTCGCTCGCTCGCCTGGGCCGTCGAGCACGAGCCCGAGTGGAACCGGGAGGATGTGCGGCGGGCCTTGCGCTACCAGGAATACAACTGGGTCGAGGGCGAGCCCGGCGCCCGGTCGTGGCAGCGGTGCTACGCGAACCCTATTGACGGCACCCACCGTGCGGCAGCCGCGCGCGAACTCGGTGTACCAGTGTGGGTCACCATCCACGCCTACTTCTTCGAGCTACGCGGCGTCGAGACACTCGGGCTGCCGAAGGATCGGCTGGATCTCGGCCCGTGGTTGGTACCGGCTGGTTCTTCGCCGCGAGCCCTCCATGAGGTTGTTGCGCTCCCTGTCCATCGACCGTCCGACCTCCTTCGTCTTGAGCCGACCGAGGACGGACTGCTGGGTTTCAGCGGGGACGGCGGAGTGGCGCGCGTTCGGACCTACATGCTGTCCGAACGCGCCGTCGTCCTCGTCTCACCGGTTCCGAAGGCCATCGGGGCGAGTCCTGCGGGGACCATCCAGGCTCAATGCGATGCGATCGAGTCGGTCTGGAACAATCTCTTCATTGGAGACCAACGGCATCCGCTGGATATCGAGTGGTGGCTCGCCGGCGCGTCCTACGGCCGTCGATGGAGCGATGCCATGGCTGGGGTCGCCGTCGCCCGGTCGGAGTCAGGCGTCTTCGTGTTCAAGCCGAGTCCACGACCCCTGCTTGAGGACGAAGTCGCCCCGCGCTCGCGGCTCGCAAGACCGTCTTCGATCTGACCTACTGCTTCATTCCAGGGACCAGTCGATCGGCAACGCCCCTCGCTCAAGGAGCGCCGCGTTGGCCCGGCTGAACGGCCGCGAGCCGAGGAAGCCGCGGCGTGCCGAGAACGGCGACGGGTGGGCGGACGGCACGAGCGGGTGCCGGTCGCCGTCGACCAGGCGCGCCCACCCCTGGGCGTGCCGGCCCCAGAGCAGGAACGCGACCGGCTCGCTCTTGCCGGCGATCGCCGCGATCGCGCCCGCGATGAATGGCACCCAGAAGTTGCGACCGTGGCTGCCCGGCGAGCCCTCGCGAACGGTCAGCGCGGTGTTGAGGAGCAGCACGCCGTGGTCGGCCCACCGTGCCAGCGACCCGCTGGCCGGCGCGGCGAAGCCGAGGTCGCTCAGCAGCTCGGCGCGGATGTTCCGCAGCGAGGGCGGGAGCGGAGCGCGGCCGTCGGGGACCGAGAACGCGAGGCCGTGGGCCTGCCCGAGGCGGTGGTACGGGTCCTGGCCGAGGATCACTGCGCGTACGGACGCGAACGGCGTGAGCCTGAACGCCGCGAAGACGTCGGCGGGCGGCGGGTAGACCGCGACTCCTCGTGCGCGATCCAGGGCGACCCGCGCGTCGATCGGCTCAAGCGCCTCGCGAGTCGCGGCCCCGCCGATCGCGCCGGCCCAGTCGCCGGGCAGCGTCCCGATGTCCTTCGTCGCGGCAGCCCGCTCACCGGCTGCTGACCAGTCGCTCCGGCGCTTCCGCAGCCGCCCGCAGGTCGACGACCAGCGCCGAGTGGTCGCTGGCGCCGCCCTCGCGGGTGGTGTGGTCGTAGCGGGCGCCGAGGAGCCGCGGCGCGAGCGACGGCGACAGGAACGCGTGGTCGAGCCGGAACCCGTTGAGGGGCGCCCGCGACGCGATGGCCACGGCGCTCGGGGACCGCGGCGTGTCCCCGTCCGCCGTGAGGCGGTGCTCGAGGCCGACCCCGCGCAGGGCGTCGAGGACGGCCTGGGCGTGGCCCGTCGGGTAGGCCTCGCCGAGGACCACGACGTCGGGCCCGTGCGCCGCGAGCGCCGCCGCGAGGGCCGCGGCGCGGGGCGCGCCGCCCGACCGGAGGTTGAGCGCGACGATGCGCAGCGTGCCGTCAGTGGACAACCCGGTTCCCCTCCATGCGCCCAGTCGTGCCAGGCAGCCGGCCCTCCACTGTCGCCCGGGTTCTGGCTGTCGATGCGTTCACCGTTGCGCGAACCGAGCCCCCGTTCTACGGCGTCGGGCGCATTCGAACTCGGCCAGCTGTACGAGACACAAGAAGCATCCATCAGATGCGTCCAGCCTGCACGACCGGCCGGCGGGGCTTCGCCATCGCTGCCATGATCGTTCCCGGACCCGGCGCATCCCGCCGCCGGAGCGACGGGGGAAACCGTTGGGGGATCCGCTCGCTCGCCAGCGCGTCGGCGAACTGCCCGTGCTCGTGGCGCAGTGGCACCCGACCCGAAATGGCGGGCGACAGCCGTCCAGCATCAAGGCCAGCTCGAAGGACCGCGCGTGGTGGCGGTGCGAGGCCGGCCACGAGTGGCAGGCGCCGATAGTGGTGCGCGCCGCCCGGGACCCGGGGTGCCCGGAGTGCCGGACGGAGCGCCTCGGCGGGCGCGACTTGGGTGCGGGCGCGTCGGCGAATGCCGAGTACGAGAGCCGGCTCGCGAGGCACCAGGAGCGGGTGAGCGCGGAGCGGCCGCTCACGCTCGCCTTCGCCGCAGTTGCAGCAATCGCGGGTGCCGTAGTGTGGCTATCTGCGCACTCAACCCTCGGCTTGGCGCTCCTCGCGGTCGCCGGCATCCTCGTCCTCCGGGTGGTCGTGATGCCTAACTCGGTGACTGCATGGAACACCGGCGCGGAGGGCGAGCGCCTCACCGCGCGGCAGCTCGCGCAGCTCGAGCCCGACGGCTTCGTCATCCTCCACGACCGCCGTCTGCCGGGCTCGCGGCGCGCGAACATCGACCACGTCGTGATCGGCCCGCCGGGCGTCTACGCGGTCGAGACCAAGAGCCTCTCGGGCAAGGTCGAGATCCGCGGCGGCGAGGTGTACGTCGCGGGGCGGCGCCGCACCCGGATGCTCGACGAGGCGCGCCGCGAGGCGATGGGGGTGGGCGTTGCCCTGACGGCCGAGCTCGAGGAGCTCGAGCTGGGCGTGACGCCGGTGATCGTCGTCCACCGCGCGCGGCTGCCCTTCTTCCGGTCGACGGCAGGCGGCATCCGCATCGTCTCGGGCAGCGATCTGGTGGGCGCCCTCCGCGGGGCCGAGCCGGTGCTGTCGCCGGACGAGGTCGAGTGGCTGGCAGCCATAGCGGACAGCCGTCTGGCGCTGGCCGGGGGAGGGGACCGGGAACGCGATTGATTCCTGCCGCGCCGAACGTACACAATACCCGTTGACATCCGGACGCCATGGTGGCAGCCTGACGGCATGGTCGTGACGGTAAGGACCCTCAGGCGCAACCTCGCGGACTTCGCGGACCGCGCCGCTCGCGGCGAGAGCATCGTGGTCCTCCGCCACGGCCATCCATGGGCCCTGCTCCGCCCGCCCCTCCCGGGCGAGCGCGGCAGGGCCCTATCGGTGACCGCGTTCCGCGACGACCTCCGGCGCGGGCTGCTGCGGGCGCGCCGGGCGCCGATCCGGCTGACCTGGCGCGGCGAGCCGCTCGAGGTGGTCGTGTGCGCCGCCCCGTCGGACATCCTGATCGAGGAAGGGGAGCTCCTGTGACCATCGGCCGCGAACTCGAAGCCCTGGGCATGCGCGAGGTCCGCGAGCGCATCCGGGCCGTGGTCGCTCGCGTCGCCGACTCGGGGCCGCTGGTGGTCATGCAGCACGGGGAGCCGGCGGCGGTCCTCATCCGCTTCGACGAGGCGGAGCGCTGGGGCCGGGTCGAGCGCGGGCTCGCGGCGCTCCATGCGCTCGAGGTGTACCCGGAGCTCGTCAAGGGCACCGGGCAGATGGGCGCCGCCGTCCGGGGCGAGCTCAGGCCCACGCGCAGCGCGGTCCGGGGCCTCGACGAGGGGCCGCGCGAGATCCTGGGGCCGCTCCAGACGGTCCAGATCACCGACCTGCGCGAGAGCCTCGCGTCGCGCCTGGAGGAGGTCTCGGGCGGCCGCGCCCTGACGGTGGTGTCGAGCGGCCGGTTCGCGGCGACGCTCATCA
>JAJYMP010000742.1 GCA_021786915.1 Chloroflexota bacterium | reverse complement strand
GCTCGAATAGATGACTGGCCCAGCCGCCGGAAGACCTGGTCAGTTCGGCCGAGGAAGGGAGCACCGATGTCGAAGCCCCTCAGAACCCATCCACCCCCTTGACCCGGCCCGCTTCTTCATAGATGACTCATGCCCCCGCGCCCCGTCGGCGGTTCGGCAGCCTCCTCGTCGACCCGACCCCGCTTCGGCTCGACCGCGACTTCCGCCTCCTCTGGACGGGCCAGGCGATCACCACGGTCGGCCGGATGGTCACCTCGGTGGTCCTGCCGTACCAGGTGTACGTCCTCACCGGCGACCTGCTGATGCTCGGCGCCCTGTCGCTGGTGCAGCTGGTGCCGATCCTGGCGTTCGCGCTGGGCGGGGGAGCCATCGCCGACGCCGTGGACCGCAGGCGCCTGCTGCTCGTCACGCAGCTCGGGCTCGCTGCCTCGAGCGTGGCGCTCGTCCTGCTGGCAACACTGCCCGCCCCGCCGATCCTCGGGATCTTCGCCGCAGCGTTCGTCCAAGCCGGGTTCGGGGCGGTGGACCAGCCCGCCCGCGCGTCGGCCCTCCCGCGTCTCGTGCCCGCCGAGCGCCTCCCAGCCGCGATCGCACTCAACCAGATCGTGTTCAACGGGGCGGCGGTCATCGGCCCCGCATTCGGCGGCATCCTGCTTTCGCTCACTAGCGTGGCAGCGTGCTACCTCGTTGACGTGATCACCTTCGGGGCCGCGATCACGGCGGTCCTGATGATCCAGCCGATCCCGCCGCACCCGTCCGCGGTGCGCCCGAGCCTCAGGGCCGTCGCGGATGGCCTCCGGTTCGCCCGCCGCCGCCGGCCGGTCCTCGCCACGTTCATCGTGGACATCAACGCGATGGTCTTCGGCTCGCCGCGCTCGCTGTTCGCGCCGCTTGCGCTCGACGTGTTCCACGTCGGCGCGGCTGGCGTGGGGCTGATGTCCGCGGCGGCAGGCCTCGGGGCGTTCGTCGCCTCGGTGCTGTCCGGCTGGACGGCCCACGTGCGACGCCCGGGGTTCGCGGTGCTGATCGCGGTGGGGTTCTGGAGCATCGGCATCGTGGGCTTCGGCCTCGCGACGTTCAGCTTCCCGCTCGCGCTGCTGTGCCTGGCAGTCGCGGCCGGCGCTGATGTGTTCAGCGCGGTCCTGCGCAGCTCGATCGTCCAGCTCCTGACTCCCGATGCGCTCCGCGGCCGCGTCTCGTCGATCCACACGCTGGTCGTGACCGGGGGACCGAGGATCGGCGACGCCGAGGCGAGCGCGGCCGCCGCCCTGCTCGGCACGCAGCTCTCGGTCGTCACGGGCGGGCTCCTCTCGCTCGTGGGCGTGGTGCTGCTCCGGTTCGCGATGCCCGAGTTCGCGCGGCTCGACATGACCGAGGCGACGGCGGCCGCCGCGCACGAGGAGGCGGACGACGAGGCACGCGACGCGAGGGCAGCGTCAGCGGCGACCGAGGCCCTGGCCGCGCTCGAGGAGATCGAGTAGCCCGGCGTTCCGCGGGCCACCTCTCGACTCGGTCTGCTCAGCGGTCCACGGCCCGCCCCGCGGTCCACGGCCCGCCCCGCGGTCCACGGCCCGCCCCGCGGTCCACGGAGCGGCCCTGTGGGCGGATGGGGCGCGGCACGGGCCGCCGCGTGCCGCACTCCGCGGGTCGGCCGTGCGCCCGGGCGCACGAGCCGGCCCAATCGTCTGTTGGAGCGCCGACAAGTCCGCCGGGTGCACCTGCCGTCGCCGCCCGCTGCACGGCCCGCCCGCGGGTCCGGAGCTGCGCGCCGGCGGCTGAGTCGTGCCGGAGTCGCCGCGCGCAGTGGCGTGCGCGGACGCCGGCCCGAACCGGGGGTCCGCGGCGCGGCCCGTGCGCGCGGGAGGCGCTCCTGAACCTGACGCGACTCAGCCCGCGAGGGACCACCGGATCGGGACGCTAGTGCTCGGTCGTCGCCAGCCCGCCGCTCTCGGAGCCGTCGAAGTCGGGATCGGAGCGCCACACCGCCTGGACGGCCGAACCGGAGGCACCCACCGCGAGGATCAGGCCGAGCAGCAGCAACGGCAGCACCGCGATCGGGAGGGACTGGTCGGACCGGCCGGGCACCGTCCCGAGCACCAGCCCTGTCCCGGCGAGGACAAGGCCGAGCGCGAACACCGCGGCCCGCTTCGCCCGACCCGGGTGCCGGCGGATGAGGTCCGCCGCACGGTCGATGAGGTCGGGCTCGAAGTCGTCGCGGCCGTAGCGGTCCCACGCTCGCGCCCCGCTGCCGCCCGTGCCGATGAGGACCACGAGCCCGACGAGCAGCAGAGGCAGGTTGACCACGAGCCCCAGCGGCGAGTTGCTGCCGTTCCAGTTGGGATCGTGCGACCCGACCACGAACGCCGCCGCGGCCACGACCACGCCGAGGACCGCCACGGCGACGTGGCCGACGAGGAGCGGCCGGACCGAACGCCTCCGGACCTTCGGCCCCCGGACGGGCTGGGCGCGGTACAGCCCCACCCAGGCGCTGAGCACGCGGCCGAGGAACCCGAGCACCAGCAGCAGGAGCAGCCAGGGGATGAGCACGACCAGCTTGCCCCAGTCGGGCGTGATGATCGGCGCGAGCAGGGACAGGACGCCGTTCCAGAAGCTGTCCAGCGGGCTCATCAGGCTGCCTCGGGGTCCATGTCGAGGTTGCGGAAGACGGTGGCGGCCGCGAACAGCACGAGGCCGATGGGCACGGACACAAGGATCGTGATCAGGATGCCGTCCACCAGGCCGGGCCGGGGCGTGACGATCAGCCCGATGCTGCCCGACTTGTGGATGCTGCACGCGAAGACGCTCGCCACCGGCGAGTCGGCCGCGATCGTCAGCCTGGCGCCCGGCTTGATCGACCAGCCGCCGAGCGTGTGGGTCACCACGTCGTCGTTGACCAGGATCAGGCGATCGCCCTGCGTCAGCGAGATCTGCGACGGGATGGCGCTGGGCTTGCCGGCCGCGAGGAGCGCTGCGGTTCCCTCCGGGATGGTGAGCTGCACGTCCCGCGGCGGCGCGACGATCTCCGAGCCGAACGCGGTCCACGCCACGGCCACGAGGATCGCGCCCATGACGAACCCCGACACCAGCGACCCGCCCAGGACGCGTGCCGAGAACCAGCCGGGGAGCCGGTGACGCAGGCCCCGGGCGAACCAGCCGGGGAGCCGGTGACGCAGGCCCCGGGCGAACCAGCCGGGGAGCCGGTGACGCAGGCCCCGGGCGAACCGGCCGGGCGCGAGCTGCAGCTCCGCCGTGGTCACAGCAGGTACAGCATCGGGAACACGATCACCAGCCACATCACGTCGACGAACGTCCAGTACCGCACGACCGCCGTGACGCCCCAGTGGTCGCCGGGGCCGAACTGCCCCTTGCGGAGCAGGTTCGCGGCCAGCAGCAGCCCGATGAGGCCGGTGACCAGGTGGAGCACGTGGAGGCCGGTCATCGAGAAGAACGCGGTGCCGAACGGCGAGTTCTGGCTGAACTCCGCGGTCCTCCACTCGATGCCCACGCCGGCGATGAAGACGATGCCCAGCAGGCTCGCGAGCAGCAGCGCGGTGATCGCGCGCCGCCGGTTGCCCTTCGAGATCGCCCCCGTGGCCTGGTAGCCCAGCCACGACGAGGTCAGCAGGATGAGCGTCAGGCCGATGCCCAGCCCCAGATTGACCGCGCCCTTGTCCGGGCCGTTGAAGCCGTTGAGGTAGAGCCGGGCGGCCGACATCGCGAAGAACAGCATCGACTCGGAGGCCATGAAGACCCATAGCCCCAACCGGTTGATGCCCGGTCGGTCGTGCTCCTCCTCGTGGTGGGCGAGGTGGGCCTCGGCATGGTCGGCGACGTGGAGCCCATGCTCCTCGACGGCCAGCGGCATGGTCGTCATGCCGTCACCTCCTCATCGGCTGCGCCGGCCAGCGCGAAGACCGCGTGCGGGCGGCCACCCGTGCCGTAGCCGTACGGCGACCCGACCACGATCGGCGTGGACGGGAAGTTCTCGACCGGGGGCGGCGAGGAGATGAGCCACTCGAGCGTCCGCGCCTTCCACGGGTTGGCCTCGGCCCTGGGCGCGTTCTTGGACAGCAGCGTCCGCAGCACGTTGATCGCGAACACGAGGAAGCTCAGGCCCAGGAACCAGGCCGAGATCGAGATGAACAGGTTCACGGTCGCGAGGTCATTCTGGTACGTCGCGATGCGCCGGTTCATCCCGTGGAGCCCGGCCCAGAACATGGGCAGGAACGTCAGGTTGAAGAAGATGAACATCATCCAGAAGTTGAGCTTGCCGAGGCGCTCGGAGAGCATCCGGCCGGTCATCTTCGGGAACCAGAAGTAGAAGGCGGCGAACAGCGCGAAGATCTCGCCGCCGATGATCGTGTAGTGGAAGTGGGCCACCACGAAGTAGGTGTCGTGGAGGCTG
>JAJYMP010000458.1 GCA_021786915.1 Chloroflexota bacterium | reverse complement strand
GGTCGCCCTCGGCGCGGGCGGGACCCTGTCGGCCACCTACGCCTCGTCCGCCGGCCGGACGGCCCACGTGGTCTTCGACGTCACCGGCTACTTCACGCCGTAGGCACGTCGTCAGGCTGAGAGACGGCGCCCCTCTCGTGCCAACTCAAGAGAGGGCGCGCGACGGGGTGCTCCCCAAGACAAGCGGTGTATGGCGGCAGAGGCGCCAACCGGCGCCCGGTGAGCTCAGGACAGCGCCCGGCGGCACCCGCGCCGGAAAGCACCTCCGCCTGACCCCTGGACCTAGCGGCTCTCGACCACCACGGTGTTGGCGATCTTGTCGTGCCAGCCCTGCTTGTGGGCGTCGATGAGGATCCAGATGAAGCCGAGGTAGAAGATGAACGAGCTGACCCAGTAGCCGATCAGCCGCATGATGGCCTGGCCGCCGGTCACGCGACCGCCGTCAACCTCGCGCACCACCCGGATGTGGAGCATCTTCATGCCCGGGGTGGCGCCGCCGTGGGACCAGAACCACGGGAAGTACCCGAGCGTGATCACGAACAGCGCGATGATCCAGACCAGAAGGCTGGTCCCCGCCACCGCGCCGCTGTTGCTGCTTGCCCCGGCCGCCATCACCGAGCCCAGGACGAGCGAGATCACGAAGATGAGGATCCAGGCGATCACCCAGTCGATGATGTAGGCGACGAGACGCGAGCCCCCGCTCGCGTACGAGACGCCGGCGGCCGGTCCAGCGACCGGAGGGACCCACGCCTGCGGCGCGGGAGCGGCGTATGGGGCCGGGCTCGAGGGGGGCGGGCTGTACGGGGGCGGCGGCTGCTGGGACATCAGACCCTCCTCGGTCGAGCTGGCCTTGTCATTGACCCAGAACGTCAAACCGGCAGCCGCACAGCGCGGGCCTGGTTGGGGCGTGTGGGGAGCCTCGTGCCACCCAACCATTGGGCAACTATGGGCGCGCCCCCGACGGCACGGTGATCTCAAGTCCATTACAGATTGCCGCCGATCACGCCCCGCAGCCGCTCGGCGGCACGATGCGGCAACAGGCCGAGCCGATCAACCAGTCGCGCGACGGCGTTGGCAAGCCGGCAGTGGCGGTCGACCCCGGCGCCCCAGAGGTGTCGCGCCGGGGGCTCGGGGTCGAAACGGACCAGCCAGTGCCGTTTCACTCCCCGTACACTCGGTGTCGTGACCCGGATCGACTGGTCCCCGTGAGCGGCGCGCGAAACCTGGCTGCGCGCGGCGGAGGAGGCATCGCCCGGGCAGCGCGGGCGATCCGGCCCGAAGACCTGGCGGCCCTCGGCTTCTACGCGCTGCTGACCTCGGTGGTCCTGTGGCCACTGCTCACGGCGATGACGACATCGGTGCCGCACTCGATCCGCGACCCGGGCTTCCAGGCGACGGTCCTCGAGAACGTCACCCGTCGGCTGCTCAGCCTCGACCTGCTCCACATCTTCGACGGGTACTTCTTCTATCCGGCCCACTTCACCCTGGCGATGGCCGATGACCAGATCGGGCTCCAGGTGCTGGCGCTCCCCCTCCACCTCATGGGCGCGGACGCGCTCCTGGTGCTCAACCTCCTGACCGTCCTGTCATTCGCGGTGACGGCCGTCTGCGGCGACCTCCTGGGCCGGTACGTGACGGGCTCGCGGGTCGGCGGACTCGTGGTGGGCACCGCGTTCGCCTTCGCGAGCTTCCGGATAGAGCACGTGATCCACCTCCAGCTGCTCCAGTCATGGACGGTGGCACTGGCGTTCCTGGGCCTCGAGATGACCCTGCGCGAGCGGTCCCGCCGTGGAGCCCTGATCTGGGCCTTCGCGATCGTGGCCGCGGCGACGACGTCGCTCAACTACCTGCTCCTGCTCGTGCTCACGCAGCCGCTCTACGTCGCCGTTCGGCTCGTCCTGGCACGCGATCGCCATGATGTCGTCGCCCACCTCCGCGCGCTGATCCGGCCCGGCGTCGTGGCCGGCGCCATCAGCCTCGTGCTGCTCGTTCCGTACGTCGTGCTGCGCCTGCAGGGCTATTCCCGATCGTCGACCGACACGTTCCAGTTCTCCGCGCGCCTCAACGACTACCTCACGCCGGCTGCGGACAGCCTTGCCTTGCACGGGCTCTTCACCGCTCAGCGTCCGGCGACCGGCATCGACGAACGGGAGCTGTTCCCGGGTGCCGTGGTGCTGCTCTTCCTGCTCGCGGGCACCGCCATCGCACTGATCCGCCGCGACTGGGGCCGTCTCCGCGACGCGACCCCTTGGCTCGTGATGGGCGCGATCAGCGTCCTGTTCAGCCTCGGGCCGTACCTCTGGCCGAACGCAGCCCATGCGCCCGCCAGCCAGGCCGGGCTCCTGCCGCTGCCGTATCACTGGCTTGCGCTGCCGCTCTTCCTGGAGAGCTTGCGGTCCCCGGCACGATTCGGGCTGATCGTCCTCCTTGTGGTCGCGGTCCTCGGGGCGACAGCGATGGTTCGGCTGATGGAGCACGTGCCGCGAGGCTCACGACGGATGATCGCGATCCTGGCACTGGTCCTGGCTCTCGGCGTGGACTACTCGGCGAGCGTCCCGGTCCAGACCGTCGCGTGGGGCGCGCAGCTCCCGGCGGCCTACGCCTGGCTGAGGACCCAGCCTGCCGGACCTGTTGTCGAGCTTCCGGCGACGGGCGATTTCGTCTCCTACGAGATGATGGCGTCCACCGTGGACGGGCATCCGCGACTCGGCGGCTGGAGCGGGTTCCTGCCGCACGGTTTCGTCGCGATCCGGAAGGTCGTCACCAGCGCGAACCTCGACGCGTGGCTGGCGTCTGCGCGGAAGTTCGGGGCCACGTACGTGTTCGTCCACGGCGACATGGTGGCCCCGACCGTGGTGGCCAGTCTGCACGCGGCCCGAGACGCCGGGACGCTCCTCCTCGCCGAGGCGTCGGGCACGGACGAGGTGTACCGCTTTGCGAAGTAGGGCTGCCGACCGCCTCGATGCGCCGGGCCGTGCCGCCGAGTCGCGACCGACTCACTCGAGGCGCCCTCGTGCATGGTCAACGGCGCAACTCGGGCTCTCAGGACCTGGCCCGCGCTCGGCCGCCGCCGGAGTGAGTCCCACCTGACTCGCGGGCGCGCAAGCAGACGCTGACACGGGGCCGGGGCCGGGGCCGGCCGCTGGGCCCCCGTTCGATACGGCCCTAACCCTCCGAGATCGCGAACGCGACGGTCCGGCCGTGCGCCTGCGCGAGCGCCATCCAGACCTTGACCATCTCCTCGAGCACCTTGGTGTTCGCCATGCCGCCGGCGTCCTCGGGCTGGAACCCGATCTGCTCGGCCAGGCCCATCGCGACGCGCTTGGCATCCTCGTCGTCGCCGGCGATGAACATGGCGGCCGGGATCGAGCGCGCACGGGCCGAGGCGAAGTTCTCGAAGCCGATGGTGTTGAACGCCTTGACCAGCTTGGCGCCTGGCAGCAGCTGCGCGAGGTCCTGCGTGGTCGAGCGGGCGGTGGCCTCGGCGTCGAACCGGTTCATCGCGTCGATCACGACCCTACCTGCCAGCGGGGGCAGCTCCGAGGCCGTCGCGCTGATGGCCACCGGTCGCACGGCGAACACCACCACGTCGGCGCCCTCCACCGCCGCCCCGGGCGAGGCGGCGACGGAATCGGGGATGTCCGCGAGCGCTGCAAGTGTCTTGACGCTCTCCGGGTCGCGGACGCCGAACACGACGTCGTGGCCCGCGGCCGCGAACGCCCTGCCCAGGCCACCACCCACGTTGCCGGCTCCGAGGATCGCGATGCGCATGGGGGCCTGCCTCCGCGTGCACGACGCCGGTGGCGCCGCCTGCCGCCATTCTGCCGCCGGGGCGAGCGATTGTGCACCACGAACAAGACGAAATCGCCCCGTCCGGCTACGTCATTCCGCCACCGGCAGGAGCCCCAGTCAGGGAGTGACCTCCGTACTGTCGCGCACCCGACCAACGGGAGCGTAGCGTTGACGCCAGCGCCTTCGCTGCGGCCCGCAGCCACCGCAGCCGGCGTCGTACGGAGTCGCCGGTCCGTCCATGGCGCTCGCCTTCGACGACACCACCCAGCCCAAGCCGGTGAAACGCGGGCCCAAGGCCCCGGCGCGGCCGGACCGATCCCTGCAGAACGCGCGTCACCTCGCCCTCGAGCAGATCGTGGCGGGCATCAGCCCCGACCTCGAGCTCGACGTGGTCCTCGGCGACGTGCTCGCCGGGGCCCAGTCCCTGTTCGGCGCGGAGCTCGCGGGCCTGTGGCTTCTGGGCGACGGCGACCACCCGCTCCAGCTCGCGGCCCACGTCGGACTGCGCAAGGAGCTGCTCGACGCGGCCGCCCAGCTCACGCGCCGCTCGACGAGGCCCTGGCGGCCCGCTGAGGAGCACCGTCCGACCGTGTACGAGGATCCGGCGCGCGCCCCCCATTTCGGACGCGTCTACGGGCGGATGGGTCTGCGGACCGTCGTGAACGTGCCGCTGGTCTTCCGCGACAAGCCCATCGCGCTCCTGGTCCTCTGCCACCGCGCCGCGGTCCGGTGGACGCCCGCCGAGCTTGACCTGTGCTCCTCGTTCGCCCACCAGATGGCCAGCGTCGTCGCCACCGCGCGGCTGTTCAACTCGGTCCGGACGGGCGCCGCGCGTCTGCAGGCCATCCAGGATCTCTCGGCACGCCTCAACCGGATCCAGAACACCGAGGGGATCGGCGAGGCGATCGTCGCCGGCATGGACCGCCTCATCCGCCACGACACGATCCGTGTCTACCGCATCGACGACGCGACCAGCATGTGCGAGCCGATCGCCTTCCAGGGCGAGTTCATGGGCATCGGCCGGCCCACCACCGAGATGCTCCGCGTGCCGATCGGCACGGGCCTCACGGGATGGGTCGCCCGCAACAACTCCACGGTCCGCCTGGGCGACGCCGCCAGGGACGGCCGCTCCGTCCAGATCGGCGCGAGCCGGGGCGCGGAGTCGATGCTCCTGGTGCCCATGTCCTGGGAAGACCGGGTGATGGGCGTGATCGTCGTGTCCACCGGGGGCTACGACCAGTACTCCGACGATGACGAGCGCATGCTCGAGATCTTCGCGGGCTACGCGGCCCAGGCGCTCGCCAACGCGGAGGCGTTCGGGGAGGTCCACCGCCAGCGCTCCGAGCTCCAGCACCGGCTCGAGAGCCAGCGGCGCCTGCTCGAGGTCAGCGAGAAGCTGCTCTCGACTCTCGACCCGGCCAGCGTGCTCGAGACCATCGCCGACTTGCTCAAGACGGTCGTCACGTACGACGCGCTCACCATCTACCGGATCGACTGGACCACCAGCACCCGGCGCGCGCTCGTCGCCCGCGACCGGTTCTCAGAGCTCATCCTCCAGCACCAGACGCCGGTCGACTCTGGGCTCACCGGCTGGGTGACCCGTGAGGCGGCCGCGGTACTGGCCAACGACGCCCACCTCGATCCGCGCGTGATCACCATCCCGGGCACGCCCGACGAGGCGGAGTCGCTCATCGTCTGCCCGTTGATGATCGACGGCGAGGTCGCGGGCACGCTCAACGTGTCGCGCATGGGCGGGGACGAGGCGCACTTCTCGCGCGATGAGTTCGAGCTGGTCCAGCTGTTCGCCGCCCAGGCCTCGATCGCCCTGCGCAATGCCGAGATGCACGGCGAGGTGGTGACGCGCGCCGAGCACGACGCACTGACCGGACTCCGCAACCACGGCGCGTTCCAGCGCGAGCTGGGCGATGCGGTCGCGGCCGGGACGCCGTTCGCGTTGCTGATGATTGACCTGGACAGGTTCAAGAACTACAACGACTCGCACGGCCACCCCGCTGGGGACGCGCTCCTGGCCCGGATCTCGACGACGATGCGCGAGACCCTCCGCGACGAGGACCGCGTGTACCGCTACGGCGGCGACGAGTTCGCCGTCATCCTGCCGAGGGCGGGGGCGACCGCGGCTCGCGAGGTCGCCGAACGCGTAAGGGCAGCCGTCGCGCGCCTCACCGAGCAGGCAGGCCCGCTGGTCACGGCAAGCGTGGGCATCGCCGTCCACCCCGACGACGGGACGACCAAGGACGAGCTCGTCTCCCTGGCCGACCGGCAGCTCTACCTGGTGAAGCCGCCGGCCACCTCGCGGTCCGGGGGCCTGGACCCCACCCGGGATCCGTACCTCGCGGCCATCGACGAGACGACGCTCCGGCTGATGGAGCACCTCGCGCCGGCCGAGCTCCTGCGCGACATCGTCGACCGGGCGGCCACCCTCGTCGGCGTGCGGAACGGGTTCCTCTATCTGCTGGAGGACGGCCCCCAGGGCGAAGTCGACCTGGTCATGGCCATCGCGACCGGCGTGTTCGAGCCGCTCGCCGGGTATCGGCTGCCGAAGGGGACCGGCCTGGGCTGGACGGTCGTGGGCAGCGGTCGGCCGATGGTCGTCGATGACTATGCGGAGTTCGCCCAGCGCGCCCGAGACCTGCCCGCCGAGCTGTACGGGTCAATGTGCGCCGTCCCGTTGACCAGCGGCGGCGAGGTGGCTGGCTGCATCGGCCTCGCCTCGGGTGACATGGGGCGCCCGTTCTCGGAGCGCGAGGTCGAGGCGCTCGCGCGGTTCGCCCAGCTGGCGTCGGTGGCGCTCGACAACGGGCGCCTGTTCGAGCGCGCGCAAACCGAGGTCCGCCGGCGTGCCCACGCCGCGCTCCACGACACCCTCACCGGCCTGCCCAACCGCACGCTGCTCACGAACCGCCTCGCGGAGCTGCTCCAGCCGGGCGGGCGCACGGCGGCGCCCGGCCGCGCTCGCTCGTCCGGCCCCCGGGTGGCGCTCCTGCTCATCGATGTCGACCGCTTCACGCTGGTCAACGAGACGCTGGGCCATGACGCGGGCGACCAGCTGCTGGTGGGCGCCGGGCAGCGGCTGGTCCGGGCGGCCCGCACGACCGACACCGTGGCGCGACTGGGCTCCGACGAGTTCGGCGTGCTCCTGGGCACCGTGCGCAGCGTGCGCGAGGCGGAGCGCGTGGCGGCGCGGATCGAGCGCGAGCTGGCGGTCCCGTTCGAGCTCGCCGGGCAGGACGTCCCGATCACGGCGTCGCTCGGGCTCGCCATCAGCTCCACCCTGACGACCTCGCCCAACGACCTGCTGCGCGAGGCGGAGGTTGCGCTGCACCGGTCGAAGGCGGACCCGTCGGTGTGGACCGTGCGGTTCGACCCCGAGATGCACGCCCGGAGCGTGGAGCGCGCGACGCTGGAGCACGACCTGCGGCGTGCGATCGACCGCAGCGAGCTGCGGCTGCACTACCAGCCGATCGTGAACCTCTCGACCGGCGAGCTCATCGGGGCCGAGGCGCTCCTCCGCTGGCAGCACCCGACGCGCGGTCTCATGCCGCCGCTCTCGTTCATCCCGCTCGCCGAGGAGACCGGCCTGGTGCTGCCGATCGGGCGCTGGGTGCTCGAGACCGCCTGCGAGCAGCTGCGCGACTGGCAGCAGCGGTTCCCGGCCGCGCGCGGCATGGCGCTGTCGGTGAATATCTCGGCGCGGCAGTTCGCGCAGGCCGATCTGTCGGGGATCGTGGCGCACATCCTCGACCACACCCGCATCGAGCCGTCATGCCTCGAGCTCGAGATCACCGAGAGCGTCGTGATGGACCAGACCGAGGCGTCGGTGGAGCGGCTGCGCGGGCTGCGGGCGCTCGGGGTGCGGCTGGTGCTCGACGACTTCGGTACCGGGTACTCGTCGCTGGCCTACCTGCGCCGGCTGCCGCTCGACACGATCAAGGTGGACCGCGCCTTCGTCTCCGGTCTGGGCGACACGCCGCTCGACACGCCGATCGTGCGGACGGTCGTGGCGCTGGCGCACAACCTCGGGGTGGACGTGGTGGCGGAGGGGATCGAGACGCAGGCCCAGCTGGCGGAGCTGCAAGGCCTCGACTGCGACCGCGGGCAGGGCTACTGGTTCGCGCGCCCGCTCCCTGCCGACGAGATCGAGCACCTGCTGGCGACCGCGACCGGGCCGCGAGTGGTGCTGCCGGTGCTGCCGGTCAACTAGCGGCGGACCGGTGCTTCGGCATCACCATGCTTCGGCCTCTCGGTTCTTCGGCCTCCGGGAATCGAAACGGGGCCCGGCGCGCGCCGGGCCCCGTCGGGCGGTCGTTCCCGAAGCTCAGCGGCGCTCGCCGAACAGCCGGAGCATGAACAGGAACAGGTTGATGAAGTCGAGGTAGAGGTGGAGGGCGGCGAGCACCGTCGCGCGCTCGGCCGACTTCACCAGCGCCGCCAGCTGGCCGTTGACGATCCTCTGGACGTCCCACGCGGTCAGGACCGCGAAGATCGCGACGCCGACGATCGAGATGATCCAGCTCAGCCCGGTCGAGTGGAAGAACAGGTTGAGCACCGACGCGACGATGATCCCGAACAGTGCCATGACCATGATCGAGCCGATCTGCGAGAGGTCTCGGCTGGTCACCCGACCGTAGACCGCCGCCCCGCCGAACATCGCCGCGCTGGACGCGAACGCGATCGCGACCGATGAACCCGTGTAGAGCTGGACGATGACGCCGATCGTGAGGCCCATCGTCGCGGCGTAGACGAAGAACAGCGCGAGGCTGGCCATCGGCGACAGGCGGTTGATGCCCGCGCTGATCACCATCACCAGGATGAACTGCCCGATCAGCAGCGGGAGGAAGATCGTGGCCGCAGCCTGGGTGATCGCCGCGCTGGTGGCGGTCAGGTAGGAGACGCCCGCCGTCAGCATGAGGCCCGCGAACATCCAGCCGAACGCCCCGACGAGGAGCTGCTGGACGAGGGCCGGTGCAGGCCGGACGCCGTACATGGATTGGCCGGGATAGGGTCGGAAGTTCATGGCTCGCTCACTTCAGGTGTGGTCGGCGCGGGCTTGGTCCGCGTCTTGGCGCTCGACCGGTGCGGCCCGCTGGTTCGGACCGTCGTCGAGCTGCGTGATTCGGCTTGCTCCGCCAAGCGGGCGAGAATCCAGAGCAGGTCCGCGAGGCGGTTCAGGTATGGCAGGACGAAGCTATCGCGGATCCCCGCATCATTGTCGGCCAGCGTGACAGTTCTGCGCTCAGCCCGACGGACGATCGTGCGGGCGAGCTCGATGCCGGCGGACACGCGGGTCTCGCCGGGGACGATGAACTCGCGCGGGAGCTCGATCGCGGCCTCGGCCTCGCGCAGGACCGCCTCGATGCCCTCGAGCATCGCCTTCGACACCCGGGTCTGGCCGTCCACCTGGCGATCGCGCGAGTCGGGCGCCGTCGCCAGCTCCGCGCCCGCGACGAACAGCTCGCGCTGGATCCGGAGGACCAGCCGCCCGAGACTGCCGAAGTTGGGCGACAGGGCGCCCTGCTGGTGCTTGCTCGCGAGCTCGGCGCGGGCGATCCCGAGCGCGGCCACGGCCTCGTCGACCGTGCCGAACGCCTCGGTCCGGAGGTCGTCCTTGCGGACGCGGGCGCTGTCGAACAGGAGGCCGGTCGTCCCGTCATCGCCACGGCCAGTGGCGACAACGCTGCGGAACGGGAGGCGGCTGCTCATCGGGATCGTCTGGTCGTGTGGGCCCTGGAGGCGCGGCGTCGTTGGCCGGCGGCGCGTCGTGGGCGGCCGCTCACCACATGAGGCCGGCATCGCGCGGGTCCCAGCGCTCAGCGAGGAGCGTGACCTGGACGTCGTGGTCGACGACGCTCTCGGCCTGCTCCTTGACCTGCTGGATCATCGCCCCGGCGTACGGGCAGAACGGCGTGGTCAGGATCATCTTGATCTCGGTGGACTCAGGCCCGAGGATGATCTGCTTGATCAGGGCCAACTCCACCACGTTCATCCCGATCTCGGGATCGACGACGGCGCGGAGCGCGTCGAGGATCGCGTACTCGGTGGCGCGGCGCTGCGCGTCGAAGGCGGCGTCGGCGGCTGCCGACGCGGACGCGGTGGGGGCGTTGGGCTGGATCTCGTTCATGACCCAGAAATCCTAGCACCGTGCTGGGAAATGACCATCTTCGGGCGGAGCCGGCGCGGGCACCCCGCTCCGACGCCGGGCGCCGCGCCTCGGATCGCTCGTACCGCCGCCCGGTTCGTCGGCCCACCATTCCTCCCCCGGGAGGCGCCTAGGGTTCGGTGTTGGCCCGTGGCTTCCCAGGACGAGGAAATGGGGGCCGAACGTTGCGGAATCGGCGTCCCAGCGTCGGATGGCCCGGATTGGCGCCGCCGGGAGGAGAAATGGCGGTCGCCGCTGCGACACGCGTCGAATAAGTGCGGCCAAAGCGTCCCCGCGGACCATGGCGGCATGAACGACCTTCAGTTCGGGTCACGTGTTAGGGCGGTTCGTATCCGCCTCGGCTGGCGCCAGAGTGATGTCGCGGGCGCGGCGCGAGTAAGCGCCACGACGGTCTGGCGCGTGGAGCACGGTCGACTTGACCGGCTTCAGCTGGGCACCATCCGCAAGGTGCTCAAGTCGCTCGAGATTGACATGCCGCTCCAGGCCTACTGGCGCGGCGGCGACCTAGACCGCCTGGTCGACGAGCGCCACGCACTGCTCAGCGGCGTCGCCGGTGGCCTGCTCGTGAACGCGGCCTGGGTCGTCCAGGCCGAGGTGACGTTCTCCGTCTACGGGGAGCGTGGTTCGATCGACATCCTGGCTTGGCACCCGGCAACCCGAACCCTCCTCGTCGTGGAGGTGAAGAGCTCACTCAACTCGATCGAGGAGACGCTGCGACGGCAGGACGTCAAGGTCCGGCTTGCCAGGGGCATCGCGAGGGAGCGTTTCGGCTGGAAGGCGAGCGCCACTGCGTCGATGCTGGTGCTGCCCGACGACACCACATCGCGACGTCGGGTCGATCGGCACGGAGCCGTGTTGGGCGAGTTGTTTCCAGTCCGTGGGGCCGAGGCGCGATCATGGCTTCGCTCACCGTCCGGCGCTGTCGGGCTGCTGATCTTCCTGTCATCACCGAATGGCACGCGCCTGTCACCGACACGTCGTGTCCGGCGCCGGACGCCCTCGCAAGGCGACAACGCCGCTCGGCCGCCTGCCATGACCGCCAACCTTTCTCGGATGGATGCCTAACCGAAGGCCCGCGGCAGCAAGCTCTGCAGTCGCGATTCCGCAACCGTCGACCACCGTTTCGTCGCCCTGATCGAAAGTCGCGGCCTCATGGACGGGCGGCCACGGGTCTGGCCACTTGCGCAACTGCGCAACTAATGGCACGATGGCGGCCCGCAGACATCAGCCAGGAGCGCTTCGTGCAGGACCGGTCGTTCACCTTCATCACCCGGCTCGCGCCGGTCCCCTTCGCGGAGCTGCGGCCGAAAGTCGAGGCCGCGCTCAAAGCCGAGGGCTTCGGCGTCCTCACCGAGATCGACGTCCAGGCGACGCTGAAGGCCAAGCTCGACGTGGACCGACCGCCGTTCCTCATCCTCGGCGCGTGCAACCCCAGCCTGTCGCACCGGATGCTGGACGTGGAGCCCGCGATCGGCGCGCTGCTGCCGTGCAACGTGGTCCTGCGGGAGGACGGCGACGCGGTGGTGGTCGAGATGATGGACCCGCGCATGATGGTCGGCATGATCGACAACGCTGTGGTCCGCGAGATCGCCGAGGACGCGCGCGGGCGGCTTCGCAAGGCGATGGCGGCGATCGAGCGAGAGTTCGCCGCGGCCCCGACGGGTCAGGACGCGGCGGCCAGCACGGCGCAGCGCTAGGAAAGCCAGCGAGCGGACCGGGGCACACCGCCCCGCGAGGGGCGACGAAGGCGCGGGAGCCCGAGACAGTGCGAGCCGCAGGAGCCCAAGCCCGCCCGAAGCGGGCAGCAGCTCTAGACCACGATGCCCGGGATGCGCAGGCCCGCCGGCAGCCGATCAGCCTCGGCGGTGGACAGCCCGGGCCCCTGGAGCGAGCCGTCGGCGGCGAAGAACTCGGCATAGCGCGAGCGGTTCGACCCCGCGTACGCGTACGCGTGGGCGATGCCCATCAGCCTGAGCTCCGGGTAGTCCTTGAGCAGGTCGGTCACGGTGGCGCCGTCGCGCCGAAGCTCGAGCGCCTGGCGAACGGTGAGCCGGGACCCGTAGCAGAACGGCTCGCCGTTCATCACGAGCGGGTCGGACTTGACCCACTTGATCGTCATCGCGTCGCGAGCTCCTAGATGCCCTTGTAGAGCTTGGATGTGACCGGGTTCCACTCACGGGCGTCGCCGCGGATGTCGTGGAACCGGCGATACACCTTCACGGCGGCGTTGACCGATCGGTCCGCGGTCTCCATCTCGGCCTCGTTCAACACGCCCCGCGAGGCGTCACGCACGCCCTCGAGGAGGTGGATCACGTCCATCACCGCCACCTTGCGGCGGCGGAACACGGTGGCTGAGTTGTCCGCGAATTGCGTCAGGAAGTACGAGTCGTCACTCGCCACGCAGAGCGCGAGGCGGTCCACGAGCGCCGTGGCGTCGGCGAACAGCGCGCGCAGACGGGTGTCGTCGTAGCGGCGGCGGATCGAGGGGTCCGCGTCCACCGCGATCTCCAGCGCCCGGATGGCGAGCGACGAGCGCTGCTCGCGAAGGCGTTCCGCGGCGGCCGGGAAGCCGGCCTGGAGGCTGCGGGGCGGCTGGCCCAGCGTCGGATGGCTCACGATCGGGAAGGATACCGCCCCGACCGCCGCGCTGCGTACCATTCAAGGCATGCAGGAACAGGGAGGCGAGGTTCGACGACTCGAGCGCGCGCCGGGCGAGCGATACCGGACGGCCGACGGCCAGGGGTCGCCGACGCCAGGCTCGGGCGCAGGCCCGTCACGCTCCCGGCGGGTCTCCTGGGCCCTGGCTGCCGCGCTCGGGACGGCCGTCGTCACCTTCGCCCTGACCACGTTCGAGGTCGATCCCGGGCTGCTCGTCATCGGCCTCGCCGGAGGGTGGCTGACGGGGCTTGCGCTCGCGGGCGGCGTGGGCATGGGCGCGGGGCCGGACGCGGGTCCGAAACGAGCGGTGGCGGCGGGCGCGCTCGCGGCCGGCGGGCTGGCCCTCGGCCTGCTCGCGGACTCGCTCCGCGCGTACGCGCTCGGCGGCGTGCTCCTGCCCTGGGAGTACCTGCTTGCCCGCTTCGGCTGGGTGGCGCCGGGGTCGATCGTCCTGGCTGCGCTGGCCGGCGCAGTCCGCGGTCGGTAGGCACGGATGCGGCGCATCGTCTGGGTGGTCGTCCCGGTGCTGCTGCTCGGGCTCCTCGGCATCGCCATGTTCGCCACCCGGGGGCCGAGGCCCACCACGGCGTTCACCCTGCAGCCCGGCGACTGCTTCGACATCCCGACCGGCGCGCAGGTGGGCGACATCGCGACCATCGACTGCACGAGCACGCACGACGCCGAGGTCTTCATCGCCGACACCCCGAGCACCTCCCCGACCGGGTCGGCCGCGGCGTCGGGATCGGGGGAGGCCTCCGCGTCGGTCGCCCTGTCCGGCTATCCCGGCGACGCCGCGATCGCGTCGTGGGTGAGCGCGAGCTGCGGGGCCTCGGCGGCGCAGGCGTACCTGGGCGCCGACGCGACGCTGCCGCCCGACCTCGTCGTCGGGTACTTCTTCCCCAACGCCGACGCGTGGGCCCACGGCGAGCGGCAGGTCACCTGCTACCTGCACACGGTGGGTTCGAAGCTGAGCGCGCCGCTGCGGGGCTCGACCGCCAGCGCCTCGCCAAGCTGACGCAGAGCATCGAGGGAGCCGGTCAGGGCCCTCCGGCGCGTCAGTGAGCTAGTGCTGGAGCCGCTCGGGGCGCGGCGCGCGGCGCTGGGCGGGCGTCGCGGGGGCGGCGCTGCGCTCGTGGGCGGCGTGGTCGGCGGCGGCGCGACGGACCTCCCCGAGGCGGGCGGAGAGCTCGGGGTCGAGCGGGATCTGGCGGTTTCGGCTGGGCTCGGGCCGAGGCGCGGCGGTTCGGGCCCCCGCATCGGCTTCGGCTTCGTCGGCTTCGGCTTCGTCGGCTTCGGCTTCGGCTTCGTCGGCTTCGGGCGTCCCGGCCCTCGAGCCCGGCACGGTCCCCATCCCCTGCCCCGCGCCGATCCCGCCGCTCTCGCCCCGGAACGGCATCCGCTGTCGCTCCACCGCGTCGAGGCTCATCCGCAGCGCCGCGGTCTTCGCCGACGCCACCTCGCGCACGTAGGCCGCGGCCTCGTCGGCGGTCATCTCGCGCCCGCGCACGATCCCCTTGGGCTTGCCCACCATCAGCCAGGCGAGGTGGTAGCGGTCCATGGTCCCCCAGGCAGTGGCCAACAGGTCGTCGGACAGCTGGAGCCAGGTCTGGAGCGCGTTGAGGCTGGGGCTGGCGTCGAGGCGCTCACCCTCGGCGATGAGCTGGCGTGTGCGGAGGATGAGCTCGTCTCGGGTCACGCCCCGAGTGTACCGAGGGTCACGAGGCTCGCTGGAATTCCTCATAGCGCTTTTGGAGCCGATCAGGATCCGGGCGCTGCGCTAGTCGTCGAGGCAGGTGGATCGTCTTCTCGTGGATCTGCTGCAAGCCGACGACCAGCATCGGCCCGTCGTGCTCGAGAAGGATCGAAGGCCGGACCTCGATCACGTAGTCGGGACGGATCGCAAAGAACATGCGGTCGAAGGCGGCGTGGTGCAGCTTGCACAGCGCAATGCCATTCGTGACAACGGGTTCGCCTTCGTCCTGGCTGTCCGGAGTGATGTGGGCGGCGTCGAGCAACTCCTGGTGGCGCAAGAGGCAAAGCGCGCAGCGCTCCTGGTAGGCGCGGATCACGCGCTCCCGAAAAGCCACTTGGTGCAGTCGCTGGCGAACGGCGCGAGTCACGTAGGAGCGCCGAGCATCGGCACCCTCCCCGATCGCGAGATACCCATCGGCCGGCGTCAACGCTGCGCCGATGTCGTCGACCTGCACGTCGAACGTCAACGCGCCGGGTCGGTCTGCCACGATCAAGACTGGGTACTGGGCGACATAGACTCCGCGTTCCACCGCGACGAGATACACGAGGGGAATGCGGTCGCGCATGGCCTGTCGAAGGCCGCGATTGTCGCGATGGTTCGGGTCCGTGCCTCGGTAGGCATAGGTAAGGCGCCCGGTCTGCTCGTCAAACGCGTCGTCGTACGGGCCCCCGGCGATGGTGGCAATCGAAATCGGGAGTTCGCATGCCGCCGGCTTCCAGATCCCTTGCGGGCCAACGAGGGGTACGCGTTGTCCGCGGAATTGGTAGTTCGACAACTCGTCCCGCGTGAAGGTCTCATGACCCGTCTCTTCACGGTGTCGTGTCAGCCAGTCGAACACCGCCCTGCGGATCTCGCCGTCCGTGTCACCGATCATCGATCCAGGGTAGAGGGTTGGCCACCGTTCCGGGCCGCTGCCGCGTACGCTTCTCCGATGCCTCGCCTCGAACCGCACGACGTCCACTTCTTCGCGTCCGTCGAGGAGCGCCGTGCCTGGCTCGAGGCCAACGGAGAGCACGCGACGGAGCTCTGGGTGGGCCTGCCGCAGCGCACGAAGGAGCGCAGGCCGCCGTTCGGGTGGCCCGAGCTCGTGGACGAGCTGCTGGCCGTGGGCTGGATCGACGGCGTGCGCATGCCGTTCCCGCCGGACGCGCACCGCAGCGGCTGACGCCGCGTCGGCCCGGGAGCGTCTGGAGCGCGCGCAACGTGGCTCGGGTGGAGGCGCTGCGGGCGGAGGGTCGGATGCGGGCGGCGGGCGAGGCGGCGTTCGCCAAGCGGCGCGACGACCGGGCGGGGATCTACGCGTTCGAGAACGCGACGGAGCTCGACGCGGCCGCCGTCGCCGCGATCCGGGCTCGTACCGGCGCATGGGCGAGGTTCGAGGCGCAGCCGGCCGGCTAGCGACGCACCGCGACGCACTGGGCGATGTCGGCGAAGCGGCCGGAGACGCGCGCGGCCAGGCTCGCGAGGCTGGTCGAGGGATGCGCGGGCCGGATCCGAACGTCCTGCCTCAGTCGTCGCCCGTGAAGCGCACCGGCGTCTTCGGGCGCGTGTCAACCTCGAGGCGGAAGATGTCGGGCCGCGCGTAGTGGCCGACGACGTCGAGATCGAGCACGGCGCGGTCGATGGCATCGAGGTCGAGATCCGCCACCAGGACGGCCTCGCCGTCGCGGACCGGCCCGGCGAGCACCCGGCCGAGCGGGTCGACGATCACGCTCCCGCCGCCGATCAGCACCGCGTCGGGGCTGTCGGCCGGGACCGGGTAGTCGTCGGGATAGTCGGACCGCCGCGCGAACTGGCACGCCGCGAGCACGAAGCAGCGCCCCTCCAGGGCGATGTGGCGCATCGTCGCCTGCCACGTCTCGCGGTCGTCGACGGTCGGGGCGCAGTAGAGCTGGACCCCCTGGCCGTACATGGCGAGGCGGAGCTGGGGCATGTAGTTCTCCCAGCAGATGACGGCGCCGATCCGGCCGATCGGCGTGTCGATCACCGGCAGGGTCGAGCCGTCGCCCTGGCCCCAGATGAGCCGCTCGACGGCGGTGGGCATGACCTTCCGATGCTTCCCAAGGAGGTCGCCCGACGGGCCGAAGAACAGGACGGTGCAGTAGAGCGTGCTTCGGTCACGCTCGATGACGCCGATGACGAGATGGAGCGCGTGGCGCTGGGCCAGCTCGCCGAGTCGCGCTGTCAGCGGCCCGGGGACGTCGATCGCCCCCGCCCGGTACCGCGCGTACCACTCGCGGCCCTCCGGCGTGCGGCGCCCGACGGTCGCCCCGAAGTCGGCACCCTTGGGATACCCGCCGACGAGCGCCTCCGGCAGGACCGCGAGCTGGGCGCCCTGCGACGCCGCCTCGGCGACGAGACACTCGACGCGCGCGAGCGTCGCGTCGGTGTCGAACGTGGCCGATCCGGCCTGGATGACTGCAACGCGGATCGTTCGCTGGTCCATTTGCCGTCTCCCATCAATGTCGGGGTGGATTGAGGTCAACCCCGGCCGAACACTGCCTCGCGGTCCGCACGCGCGCGACGCGTCCAGGGGCCCGGCAGCCCATCCCCGATCGGGTGGCCGTTGAACCGCGTGATCGGCAGCACGCCCGCCACCGACGACGAGATGAACGCCTCGTGGGCGGTCGCGAGCTCGTCGGGGGTCAGCCAACCCTCGAACGGCCGCAGGCCCACGCCCGCCGCCCAGCGCAGCAGCCACGAGCGCGTGGTGCCGGGGAGGATCGCGCAGTCGAGCGCAGGGGTCGCCAGCTCCAGCACGCCGTCGGCGGCCGTGCGGACGAGGAAGACGTTCGCGGTCGTGGCCTCGGACAGGTGGCCGGTGTTGGTGAGGAACAGCGCATCGTCCGCGCCGGCGCGGCGGGCCTCGAGGCGGGCGAACACGTAGTCGGCGCGCGAAGTGGTCTTGAGCGTGACGATCGGGTTCTGCGGGTCGCGCCGGATGGCCGAGGCCACGACCGCGATGCCACGCTCGAGGTGCCCGGCGGGCGGCGGGTCGACCGGCCAGGCCTGGATGGCGATGGTGGGGGCCAGGTGCATGTCGCGCGGCGGGAGCAGGCCGCGTGAGGCCCAGACCCCGCGCGAGACGGTGATCCGCACGGAGGCGTCGCCACCCGGCCCGTCGAGCCCCTCCGCCGCCAGGAGCCGCGCGATGCCGTCGGCGAGCCGGACGTCCACGTCATCGGGCAACTCGATCGCCAGACCGGCCGCCGAATGCCGGAGTCGCGCCACGTGCTCGAGCAGCTCGGTGCAGCGCCCGGCCTTCGCGCGCAGGGTCTCGAAGATGCCGTCGCCCAGCTGGAAGCCGCGGTCGTTCACCGAGAGGTGGCACGCGTCGGCCGGCAGCACCTCGCCGTTGATCCACGCGAACTTCGGTCCCGGACCCGTCACGCAAGCACCTCCACAGCGCCGATCGCGGCCAGCGGCCCGCGCGCCTTCGCGACCGTCTCGTCCCACTCGTCCTGCGGGTCGCTCCGCCACGTGATCCCCCCGCCCACGTGGAGCGTGAGCCGCGCGCCGTCGGCGACGAACGTCCGGATCAGGATGGACGAGCCCATCCGGCCGTCGGCGCCCAGCCACAGCATGGTGCCGCAGTACGGGCCGCGGCGCACGGGCTCCAGGCGCTCGATGACCTCCATGGCCCGGATCTTGGGCGCGCCCGTGATGCTGCCGCCCGGGAACGAGGCCGCGAGGAGGTCGAAGGCGTCCTTGCCCGGCGCCAGGCGGCCGGTCACGGTGGTCACGAGGTGCTGGACGGCCGCCGTGCGCTCAAGGCGCAGCAGCCGGGGCACGCGGACGGTCCCGGGCACGCAGACGCGCCCGAGGTCGTTGCGCAGCACGTCCACGATCATCACGTTCTCGGCCTGGTCTTTGCGGCTGGCGAGGAGCTCGCGCGCGAGAGCCCGGTCCTCCTCGCGTGTCCGCCCGCGGGGCCGGGTGCCCTTGATCGGGTCGGTCGAGACGTTGCCGTGGGCGTCCACCGAGAGGAACGGCTCCGGCGACGCGGAGAGGAGGGCGCGCGGGACGCCTGTCTGTGCTTCGGCGCCCAGGTCGAGGTAGCCGGCGAACAGGGCGGGGTCGCCGGTGCGGAGGCGGCGGAAGAGGGGCCACGGGTCGCCGACGAAGGGCGCCTCGAGGCGGCGCGTGAGGTTCGCCTGGTAGACCTCGCCCTCGGCGATGGCGCTGCGAACGGCCTCGATCCGCTCGACCCACTGCGCGCGGGTGGTGCCCGAGACGAGGACGAGGGCGGTGTCGGCGGGCGACAAGGCCGAAGCCGACGAAGCCGACGCAGCCGAAGCGGACGCGAGCCGCTCCCGCACTGCTCCCAGACGCCGCTCGAGCCGCGACGCATCCCCGTCGAGCGTCCGCCCGCCGAGCCACGCCGCGCCCGTCCGGCGATCCCACGCGATCACCCAGTCGTGGAGGGCCAGCCGGAGCTCGGGCAGCGACTGGTCCGCGCGCGCGATCGACGGCAGCCGCTCGAGCCGCCGCCCGAGGTCGTACCCGAGATAGCCCACCAGCCCGCCGAGGAACGGGGGCCGTGGAGCGCGGCGGGCCCAGTCGTGGTCGCGTCCACCGGGTTCGCCGGCCTCGGCGTCGGCGTCGTCGGCGTCGTTATCGGCTTCGCCAGCTTCGGCGTCGTCGGCTTCGTCGGCTTCGGCTTCGCCCGGCGCCAGCCTGGCCAGCAGCGACCGCACATCGCGGAACGGATCGACGCCATCGTCCGCCGTCTCGAGCACGGCCACCGGATCGGCGGTCAGCAGGCTCCAGCGACCCATCCGGCCCGGCCGCGCGCTCTCCAGCAGGGCGAGCCCGGGCAGGTCGCGGAACGCCTCGGCTGCGTCCATCGGCGCGACGCCGTCGAGCTCTGGCAGCCGCCGGACGCGAACCAGCCGGTGTGAATCAGGCGCTCCGCGACCGCGGGCAACGGGCCGCGCATCGGGACGGGCTCGGGACATGGACGACACCCGGCGATGATAGGGTGGAGATCGGGTCGCCCCTCGGCCGGGGCAGCTTGGGACACGCGGAGGAGCCATGCGCGCACGCGAGCTGGGCATTCGGATCGGCCTGCTCGAGCCCGGTGACCTCGACGCCATCACCGACGTCCCGGGCGTTCGCGTGGGGCACACGACGCTCGTCTCGGGCGAGGGGCCGCTGGTCGTGGGCCAGGGTCCGGTGCGGACCGGCGTGACCGTGGTCATCCCGCACGACGGCGACGTCTGGACCGAGCCCCTCTTCGCCGGCTGCCATCGGCTCAACGGCAATGGCGAGCTCACGGGCCTCGAGTGGGTGCGCGAGTCCGGGTTCCTGGGCGGCATCGTCGGCATCACCAACACGCACTCCGTCGGCGTGGTCCACGACGCGCTCATCGCCCACGCCGCGCGGTCGCACAGCCCGCGGTCGGTCTTCTGGTCGCTGCCGGTCGTCGGCGAGACCTACGACGGCGCGCTCAACGACATCAACGGGTTTCACGTGAAACAAGCCCACGTGGATGCGGCGATCGCGTCGGCGAGTGGCGGGCCCGTGGCCGAGGGCAACGTCGGCGGCGGCACCGGGATGATCTGCCACGAGTTCAAGGGCGGCATCGGGACGGCGTCGCGCCGGACGGCCGACAGCGACGGCGGCTGGGTCGTGGGCGCGCTGGTCCAGGCGAACTACGGGTCGCGCGGGCTGCTACGGGTCGACGGCGTGCCGGTGGGCCAGGAGATCCCACTCGCCGAGGTGCCGAGCCCGTGGGACGACGAGGAGCGGCTCGAAGCGGCCGAGGCATCGGGCACCCTGTCCGCTTCCACCGGCACGTCGGGGCGCTGCGGTCCCGGCGGCGGCTCGATCATCGTGGTGCTCGCGACCGACGCACCGCTCCTCCCGCACCAGTGCGAGCGCCTCGCGCAGCGCGCGAGCCTGGGGATCGCCCGGATGGGCGGCATCGCGTCGCACGGCTCGGGGGACCTCATCCTCGCGTTCGCGACGGGCAACCGCGAGCTGTCGACATCGGCCGGCGAGCGGGACCCCCGCCACACCGTCACCGCCGAGATGGTGGTGGATCGCGGGATCACGCCCCTGTTCCAGGCGGCGGTCGAGGCGACCGAGGCGGCGATCGTGAACGCCCTGCTCGCGGCGGAGACGATGTCAGGCCGGGACGGGATCACGGCGCACGCGCTGGCCCACGAGCGGCTGGTCGACATCATGGCGAGGTATGGCCGCGGGCCGAAGACGCTGGCGAAGCGGGTCGACCTCGACGGCGAGCCCGGGCCGAAGGCGGGAGGGCCGCCGCGGTTCACGATCGGCTGAGCCGCCTCCAGGCGGATAGCCGGCCGCTGGCGGTGTGATCGACCAGTGCAATCGCCCCCTCTCGACGCAGGTCGGCCAGCACCCGCTCGATCGTCGGATCGCTGATGCCCGGGAGCGCCGATCGGACATCACGAAAGCGGAACACAGCCGGGGCGTGGTCGAGGATGTAGCGGCGAACCTGGTCCTGCTTCGACCCGAACGCGAGGTTCCGCCGCGCGACGACGCGCGCCGCAAGGTCGTCGTATGCAGCAACGAGGACGCCCAAAAGATAGCCGACCCACGGCCAGACGTCGTGGTCTCCGTCGTGCCACCGCCTCTGAGAAGCGTCGATCGCGTCGCAAGACGCGTCCTTGGTTTCGAACATGCGCTGCTCGATGCTCACATAGCGCGATACTGCGCAGCCCTGCGCAAGCAGCGCGTGGGTCGTCACCAAACGAGCGAGGCGCCCGTTCCCGTCAGCGACCGGATGGATCGCCAGGAAGTCGAGGACGAGCGCCCGCGCCGGCCCGACCGGCACGGTGGACCCCGAGCGCCGGCTCCTCAACGGCGGGCTCCGGCTCCTCAACGGCGGCCGGCTCCTCAACGGCGGGCTGCTGTAGCGCGGGTGCGGGCGCGGGCGCGGGCGCGGGCGCGGGCGCGGGTGCGAGCGCGGGCGCGGGCGCGGGTGCGAGCGCGGGTGCGAGCGCGGGTGCGAGCGCCGCGAGCCGGGAGCCGGGAGCTCCCCTACGGCAGCCCCGGCGGCTTGATCTGCGGCATCCCGCAGTTCCCGATGGTGCCCATCACGATGCCGGCGAACGCGAGGAGCCGCGGGCGCGAGAGGAGCATCCGCCCGAGTCGCCCAAGCCGAGCCATCCCTATCCTCCCGTCGCCAGCCGGTCGCGTCGCGCGAACTCGGCGAGGGCCTCGCGACAGTCGGCGGCCACGCGCAGCGCCTGGCGGACGAGCCACGGGTCCACGCGGGACGAGTCCTCGAGCTGGACCGTCGCGCCGCCCGGCCCGTCCTCGAGCACGATCCCCGACGTGTTGCGGTAGTCGGCCATCCAGTTCGCCTGGAGCGCCACCAGCACCGACACGACGACGTCACGCGTGAACAGCCAGTCGAGGTGGGCGGCGTTGAGGTGCGCGACGAGCGCGTCGATCGCGACTGGGCGCCCACGCTCCATCCGCGCGAACGCGTCCACCACGCGGAGTGCGGTGAAAGGGTCGTCCGGCTCCGCGACGACGGGCGGTGCCGGGCGCTCCGGCGGGAAGCCGGGCGGCACCGCGCGCGAGAAGGCCGGCGAACCCGTCGTACTCATCCCTTCGGCTCCTCGTCGTCGATCAACTCGCCCATCGTCGGCGGTAGCTCGATCGTGACCTGCTCGTTGGGGGGCCCTGTGGTGCTTGGGCTTCCCGCGCGTCGCGAGCGATTGTACGAGTGGGGACGGCGTGGGTTACCCGCTCACCGCCGCAGGACCCCACGCCTGCTCGCGCCCGTACACGGGCGGCCCGCCACGGAAGTCACCGTCAAGCGCTCGGTATCCGTCCCGAGCACCTCGGCCGACGGGCCGAGCTCGCGCGCAACGTTCGACGCACACGCCGCCGACGGATTGTCCACCTGTGGGCGCTGCCTCCTGTACCCACCTCGCTTGTTGCTGGACACTGTGTGCCGGCATCAGCACGAACTGGAGCGCCACGATGAGGACTTGGCCCGCTGACTGGGACGACCGCCGACGCGGGGTCGACTGCGTCGCGTGCAAGGAGGGCCGCCCAGACAAGATCCCCAACGGCCAACGCGTCTTTGCCGGTCGGTGGTCGGATGCGTATCTCAACGGCGACACTGCGGCCCGCGGATACACGCTGGTCTTCTGGCGCGGGCGCCACGCCGCCGACCCGACAGACCTGACTGCGGAGGAGTCGTGCGGCTTCGCGGGCGAGGTGCGCCTGGTATCGCTCGGCATCGAAGGCGCGTATCAGCCGGCCAAGCTCAACTACCTGACGCTCGGCAACTCGCTGCCGCACCTGCACACACACATCGTGCCCAGATACACCGACGACCCCGATCCGGGGCGGCCGCCTCGGTTCATGATGGCCGACCAGAGATGGCCGCGGATACCGGACGACAGGTACGCGCACGAAGTGAACGCGCTCCGAGCGGCGATCGAGGCGGCCCAGGGCTCGTGCAGCTCGCGCGCGATCCGCGCCCGCTCGCCCTCGACCGCGAGCCGCCGTTCTCCCCGCGCTCCTCCTCGAGTTCCGCGGCCCGCAGCCGGAGTTCCGCGAGGGCGTCGCTCCGGCGGCGCATCAGGTCGCCGAGCAGCCACGCGACCCCGAACGTGAGCCACGCCGTCAGCAGCTGGCTGGCCCACGAGACGGGCGTCAGGTTCGGCTGGTTGAACAGGACCGCGATGAAGGTCGCCGTGATGCCCAGCATCGTCCAGAACAGGCCCCGCTGCGAGTCGCCCGGGGCGGCGTACACGGCCATCGAGTAGAAGGCGTAGAGCACGCCGATGCCGGCCAGCGAGAGCGGGCCAGTCGCGGCGTACACGATGGTCGAGCAGCCGACCAGCGAGAGGACCGCGTCCGGGTGCCGCCGCCGCGCCACGAGCGGCAGGCTCATCAGCAGGACGAGCGCCACCGACAACGGCGTCGCCTCGCGACCGCCCTGCCCGACGGGGTCGATGGCGAGACTGACCAGGCCGAACGCCGCAATGGCGAGGGCGATGCTCCAATCCAGGGCCCGCGGGTTCACTTCGCTCGACGCGCTCCAGGATCCAGTCGCCGATCACCCTCCTACGGTAGCGATCAAGAAGGCCCGCGGCGTCTTCCCCCCGGAAGATGGGGGTCGTTCGTCCGGGGGATCCTCGGGGGGGTGGGGCGGGGCCGCGTCGGCCCGAACCTCCGCGCGACGCCGGTGGCCCACCGGTGTGCGGGCACCCGGGTCGAGAACCAAGGTGAGGAAGGTCGGTCGGCTGAGTCGCCCCGGTCGGCTGAGTCGCGGCAGGTCGGCTGAGTCGCGGCAGGTCGGCTGAGTCGCGGCAGACTCGGAATCGAGGCGGCCGAGTCGCCCCGGTCGGCTGAGTCGCGGCAGACTCGGAATCGAGGCGGCCGAGCGTGACCCACCGGCCGGGCAGGCGCTTCGGAGCGGGGCCTGCGCTCGGAGACGCCGCCGTTGAACCTGACGCGACTCGGCGCCGCGGAACGCGACTCGGCGCCGCGGAACGCGACTCGGCGCCGCGGAACGCGACTCGGCGCCGCGGAACGCGACTCGGCGCCGCGGAACGCGACTCGGCGCCGCGGA
>JAJYMP010000490.1 GCA_021786915.1 Chloroflexota bacterium | reverse complement strand
GCCGGGGGCCGAGTGCGTGGTCCGGAGGGTGCGACGGGCGAGGTGCGGCTGCACCGCCGCGCCGAAGGTCCGGGGGCAGGGTGGCACCAACGAGCAGCGCCGAACCTGCCGTCCGGATCGGGCGTTCGCGCGGATCCCCCGTGCATCCTGCCCTGGATGGCAACGAGCGTGGCCTGCCCGGAGTGCGGCGGGCGCACCTGGGTGCGGGACGAACTGGTGGTGGGGCCGCGAGGTGCGCACCTGTCGGTCTGGCGCATTCCCGCTCGCGGCCCCTGCTGCTGGACCTGCCCGAGCTGCGGCTACGTCGATCCGCCCGACGGCGCAATCAGTCGGCGACTGGCGCAGTTCGACCAGCCGGCCCGATCCGGAGGGCTGGCGGCCCGGTAGCTGGCAGCGGCTGCCTGCCGATCACGTCCCCCGCGCGCGGAGCTGCTGCGCCAGCGCCCGCAGGGCGATCGCCTCCGTCTCGCCGAAGGCCTCCGCCCAGGGATCGAGCGCGCGCCGCGCGCCGGTCAGGTTGCGCGCGTAGATCACCCAGACGCGCTGGTCCCGCTGCCACTGCGGGCGCATCACGCTCCATCCGTCGGGCAGCACCCGATAGAGGTCCTCCCACGCCTCAGCCACGTCGGCGTCCACCGTGGGCCGGAGTGTATCCAACGGGTGTTCGACGCCGCGTGGGATCTGGCAGAGGCACCCGCCCGGTCGCTGGTGCCGGATCGTCGTCCGGCAGCGGCCTACTTCTTCTTGGGTTTCTTCTGGCTGAGGGCACTCCCCGCGGCGGTCTTGGCGGCGTCGCTGTACCGCTTGTCGCGCAGGACCTTCGACGCGGTGGATGCGGCCTTCTTGCTGGTGGACTTGGACTTCGGCACCTTGAACCTCCTGCGAGTGGCGGGGCGCCGGGCTGTCCGTCCGATGGTAGCCCTGCGGTCACGCCCATCCTACGAAGACGCGGGGGCGACGCCAAGTTCGCCGCACACGTCGCGGCAGGACGCGAGGGGGCACCTCGCCATGGACCTCGCCGCCCGCCCGCCAGGCTTGCTCTTGTTCCGCGGTGAACGCTGGTTCCGCGGTGGGCTGCCCACGCCCCGCGGCAGGCCGTCCCCGAGAGCGCGGAACCTCCCGAGCTCCCGCGACGTCTCCGGACTGCACGCCACGGCGGCCGCGTCACCCGCCAGACGGTCGTGCCGCCGATCATGGGAGACCCTGCCATGTCCACCACCGTCCGGTTCGTCAGCGCCGGCGTCGTCCTCGGGCTCGCCGCCGGCCTCTTCCTCGGCGCGGGGTTCGCACAGGCGGGACGTGCCGCAGCCGCAGCGCCGTCGACCGCCCCGAGCGCAGCGTCAACGGGCGTGTCCGGCGGCGCGCCCGTTGGACTCCCCGCGGTCGGCAGCGGCGTGACGGGCGTGGGGGTGTCGGGCACGGTGACCAGCGGATCGAGTCCCGCCATCGCCTATCCCTACCTCGGTGGCACGCCGGGCGTGGCGCCCGACCACACCATCGTGGTGACCGGCGTCGGCGAGGCGGATGGCAGCGCCGACGGTTCCGATCGCACCGGCCCCGAGCAGGCCGCGCTCGCGGCTGCCCTGGCCGATGCGAAGGCGCAGGCCGACGCGATCGCCGCGGCGGCCCATCTCTCGATCTCGGGCGTCCTCTCGGTCAGCGCCTCGGTCGCTCCGTCCGGACCGCTGCCGCTGGCGGCCAACGGGTCGGGCCCGGCGGTCTGCGCGCCCGGAGCTGCGGCGGGTGGAGCGAGCGCGAGCGCCGCGCCGATGCTCCTGCCCCAGCCGGTCTGCCCGTCCGCCTACGGGTCGACCCTGAGCGTGGCAGTCACCGTCGCATACCAGATCGGTTGAGCGACGAGTCGGTTGAGTGGCGAGCCGGCTGCTCGCGCGATCCACCGCCACCCGAGCGCGACGGACGGCTCTGGCGTCCTCCCACCGGGCATGGCACGCTATCGGCACGCGGGGCGGCCGTTCGGTTCCACTGGCGCCGCCGGACCAGGCAGCAGTCGGGCACGACACATGGGTGCAGCACAGCGGGGCACCGCATCGAAGAAACGGCATGGCCGCGGATGGCGCCGGGCGCGCGACCGGGGCGCCGCCGGCTGGCGACAGCGCAAGGCGACCTCGGTGACCTACTGCCGCGGCGCGCTGACCGGTGGCGCGGAGGGCGCTCGTCCATGGCCACCGGCTGACGGCACCCGCGCCTGAGCGCTCGGTGCTATCTGCGTCGCCCCCAAGCCACACTGCCTCGCTCGCGGGACTGCCGACCGCCTCGACACCCGATCCGCCGCGCGCGGCGTGACTGCCGCCCCTGCGCGTGTCAGCGTCCGCGATGCCGGACGCAGTGAACTGGATGACCTTGGCTCGCAGCGTGCACAGATGATCCTGGACGGGCGGTGATAGCCAACCCCGCCGATTCCGGCCAGAAGCCGCCGAGAGGCCGTCGAGCGACCGCCCCTGACCTGCGCTCCCGAAATGGCCTTGCACGGGCTGACGTGGCCGCCTGACGGCCCACAGGGGTATCCGACAGCGATTCCGAAGGCCAGATTCTGGCGTCCCGCGGCTGGCGCCGTCGTCCCGCGGCTGGCGCCGTGTGGCGACGGGTGAAGGACGACGTGGCGCCTCCAGACGTCGCCCTTCGCGCCGGCCAGCTCGTCCCGAGTGCTGTCTTGTTGTCCGCGTCCTTGACGCCGAGCTTTGGCCGACGATGCTCCAGCTCGCTCCGGTCCGACCAGGGACCGTAGCCCGGACGAGATCGGCCGCGTGGCGGATGCAACCCTGACCGACGCTGGGCCAACGAACCGGGGTTACGCCCGGCCGAAGTAGGGACCCGATGAGCAGTGAACAGCGCGGCAAGCCGCCCTTCCGGGTGGCGGTGTTGGTCGCGGTCGAAGAGGGTGGCCTCGTAGGCTGGCGGATCTTGCCGACCGCGCACTCGACCCAGGTCCAGGCGACCAATGCCGGCAACGCCCTGTGGGTCCTTGATGCGATCCCTGATCTGCGCGGGGTCCGGGTCGTCGGGAGCGACGGCGCGCCGGTTGGAGCCGATCTGTTCCGCAGCTAACGGGGTGCGGCTTCGTCAGGCGCGGCATCCCACCGTCGTGGCGCTGGCGTGGCCGCTGTCCGCGCTCGTGCCTCCGAGCCTGCCCGCGTTGATTCGGCCCGACCGCCCCACCTTCGGTGCGCCGGTCCCTTGACTTCTGATTCCGCGCGCCAAAGGTCGGGGATTGCCCGATCGGGTGATCCGCCGGCCCGCCGGGAGCCGGGCATGAGGGGCGGCCCAGGGTGGCCCCGCGAGGTGCGTGATGCGTGGGACGAGCGGCGGGCTGCGGCCCGATCCGGTGACCGAAGAGGTGCGGGCCCGGTACACAGGGCGCGTGCAGAACCTCGAGCGCCTGGCGCACGAGAGCTGGGCCGCCGGCACCTTCGCCGGCGCGTCGGCTTTCCTCCACAGCGCGGCCAGGGCTGCCGAGCAGGCCGCCAACGAGCAGAACCGCGGCTGGATCCTCCGGGCCGGATCGGACGGCGGCATGGCTTCCCGCACTTCGGCGCACGGAACAGGGCGCGCGTGATGCACGCCCTGGACATCACGGGTCTGGATGGTCGCCTGGCCCCGGTCACCGACACGATGGTGGTGGTGACGGACGGCGTGAGCGAGCTACTGAAGCGGGGCGCAGGGGGCGACCGCACGCTGAAGTCCGACCTCATGCTCGTCGCGTTGCCCAGGGTCAGGGCCGGGGGTCGGGCCGCCCGGGCGATCCCCGGGTGGAAGGCGACGTATCCCATGGACGATCCGGCCACCGAGCCCGATCTCTGGACCAGGATCGCCGTGCCGATCGTGTGGATCAAGCGCGACGATCACGAGCCCGACGAGCCCGACGCCGCTGGCGAGTGCTCCTGGTGCGGACGGCGGCACGCTGGCGTGATGGCGGTGTTCACGGTGCTGGTGCCCGAGGAGTACTGACGCGCCGCGCGCGGGCACCGAACGACGAACGGCGCGAAGGAGGACAACCGACGACACGCGCCGAGCACGATGGCCTGCGGCCAGGGAGCGATCTCGCTCGATCGACGAGCGGCGCCAGGCGGCAGTCGATCACGTCGGGGGTCGTGTCGGCCCTGGTTTCCATGGGCCCAATACCGCACGGATCGGGCGATCGCGCTACGGGTTCTGACGCCATCCGATCGTCATCGCCCGAACAGGCTGCGCCGCGACAGGGAGCGCCGATCCCGATCCCGTACTCGACGATGCCGACTCTTGGCGCCCCTGTCGGATAGACCCCCGGGTGTGGTGTATGCCCTCAGAACAGACCCCACCAGCCGCCAATGAGGGAGGTATCAAGCACGGATGAGGCGTGAAAACGCGCCAAGGGAGGATTTGCAGACCTCCCCCTTAGCCACTTGGGTACGTCG
>JAJYMP010000477.1 GCA_021786915.1 Chloroflexota bacterium | reverse complement strand
GGTCCCGTTCGAGGCCGGCGCGTTCGGCGGCCTGACGATCCCCGCGGTCCTCGCCGCGGGCTTCCTCGACGGGTTCAACCCGTGCGCCTTCGCGCTGCTCGTCCTGTTCGCGACGTTCACCCTCACGCTCGTGAACGCGGTGACCGCGAACGGGTCGCCGACGACCGAGGCCCGGCGCCGGCTGCTGGGCGCGGGCTCGCTCTATGTGGGCGCCGTGTTCGTGACGTACTTCATCATCGGGGTCGGGCTGCTCTCCTTCCTGGGCTGGATGGGTCGCGACCACCTCGTCGCCCGGGTCGCCTCGGTCATCGCGCTCGGCATGGCCCTGTGGATGCTCAAGGACGTGTTCCTGCCGGGGGTCGGGCCCTCGATGATGGCGCCCTCGGGCACCCACGGCCGGATGCAGAAGGCGATGGAGCGGGGCGGGCTCGGCGGCATGCTGCTCGCGGGCGTGCTGGTCGGGATCTGCACCGTGCCCTGCTCGGGCGCGATGTACCTCCAGATCACCGCCGTGCTGCACGCGTCGGGCGGCGGGCTCACGGGGCTCGCGCTCCTGGCCCTGTACAACATCGCCTTCATCGTCCCGCTCGTCGTGATGCTCCTCGCCGTGTCGAACCGACGCGTCCTCGGCCAGATCGGCCGCTGGAACCGGGCCAACTCGCCGTGGATCAAGGCCGGGATCGCGCTCGCCATCATCGCCATGAGCTTCGGCCTGATGGTGTCGATGTGACCGCGCCGAGTGCGAGCGCGCCGAGCACCACCACGGTCGAGACCGTCCGCTTCCCCGTCCGGGGGATGACCTGCGGCTCCTGCGTCAACCGGATCATGAGGGCGGTCGGCAAGGTGCCCGGGGTCGCGAAGGTGTCCGTGGACCTGCGGCACGAGACCGCGACCGTCCGCCGCGAGCCCGCGCTGGTGTCGAACGCGGCGCTCGCGGCGGCGATCGCGGCAGCCGGCTACGAGGCGGACCTCGACCTAGCCGAGGTGCTCCCGCCCGGCTCGGACCGGGGCTTCCTCGAGCGCCTGCTCGGCCGGCGCTGATGTCCCTCCTCCTCCCCATCGGGCTCGACCCCGTCGCATTCTCCCTCGGCGGGGTCGAGATCCGCTGGTACGGCCTGTTCGTCGCGCTCGCCATCGCGGTCGCGGTCGCGATCGCCCTGGCGGGAGCCCGGCGCGCCCGCCTCGCGCCCGGGCTGGTCGAGGACGCCGCCATCTGGGTCGGGGCGTCGGCGCTCGTCGGCGGGCGCCTCCTCTACGTGCTCCAGAACGGCCTGCCCGACATCGCGGCGCACCCCCTCCACGTGTTCGCGATCTGGCAGGGCGGCCTGTCCTTCTACGGCGGCCTCGTGACGGGCCTTGTCGGCCTCGCGGTGTGGGCCAGGCGGCGGGGCGTCCCCCTCGGCAGGGCGGCCGACATCGCCGCTCCCGCGGTCGCGGCGGGGCAGGCCGTCGGGCACCTCGGCTGCCTGATCGGCGGCGACTCCTACGGGCTGCCCACGAGCGGGCCGTTCGCCGTCGTCTACCAGAGCCCCAACGCGATGGCGCCGCAGGGCGTCCCGCTCCAGCCGACCCAGCTGTACGAGGCGATCGGGCTCGCCATGCTGGCCATCGTCTTATGGGGTTCGCGCGGCCGGCTCGAGCGGCTGGGTCCGGGCGCCACGGCGGCCGTGTACCTGCTCGGCAACGCAGCCATCCGGTTCGGGCTGTTCTTCCTCCGCGACGACGTCGTCGTCCTGGCCGGCCTCAAGGTGGCCCAGGTCATCGCGATCGGCATCGCCGTCTTCGCAGTCGGCTGGCTCGCGACCCTGACGCTGCGTCGGCGCAGTCCGGTGTTGTCGGCGACCTGATCTCGACCGCCCCGCTGCAGTGTTGGTAACGCCTCTGCAGTCATGATGGGTCGTCGGAGCGCTTCTACCGACTGCCCGCGTAGCCGGCCCGCCGGACCAGCAGGTAGGCGAGCATAGCGACCAACGTCCCGGGGCGGTACGCCCCTACTCGCGCTGACGATCGTTGCGCCTCCTCGGGACCCTACGCGGCCGTGTCCAGCCCGTCCATGACCTTTGTCGGGGCCACCTTGTCGTAGCCCTTCCAGCGGTAGATGACGGTCGACACGCCCCAGCTGCCGATGAACACGGCGATGATCGCGATGCCGATGAGCCCGAAGTCGACACCGCTGACCAGGTCCCAGATCCCGCCCGAAAGGTGGAACTCGGCCGCGATGATGCTCAGGATTTCGATCCCGCCGACGGCGAAGGCGATGAGGACGGACACGAGCGTGATGTTGAGGTTGTAGTAGAGCTTGCGGATCGGCTTGACATAGGCCCAGCCGTAGGCGCCCAGCATGAGGATCCCGTCGGTGGCGTCGATCGTGCACATGCCGGCCGCGAACAGCGCGGGCAGGATCAGGATCAGCGCGATCGGCAGGTGGCCCGCGCCCGAGGTCGCGGCGAGACCCAGGAGGGCAACCTCGCTGGCGGTGTCGAACCCGAGCCCGAAGAGCACGCCGAGCGGGTACATGTGCCAGCTCTTGCGGATCAGCCGCAGGGCGGGGCGCAGGAGCCTGGCCAGCAGGCCGCGGTTGTTGAGGTAATCCTCGAGGCTCTCCTCGTCATAGGTACCGCCAGCGGACACCTGCCGGAACATCTTGTAGATGTCGAGCAGGACGACGAGGTTGATCAGCCCGATCGCGATCAGGAACGTTCCGGACACTGCCGTTCCGATCAGGCCGCCAACCTGCTGGGCGGCCGGGATGGCGCTGATGATCCCCGCGGAGATCGCCACGAGGACCGTGAGCGAGACCACGATGGTGGAGTGCCCGAGCGAGAAGAACAGGCCCACGCCGACCGGCCGCTGCCCGTCCTGCATCAGCTTGCGGGTGGAGTTGTCGATCGCCGCGATGTGGTCGGCGTCGACCGCGTGCCTCAGGCCGAAGGTGTAGGCGAGGAACGCTGTGGGGAGCATGATCGGGTAGGCGGTCGAGGCGCCGACGGCGAGTGCCCACGCGACCAGGTTGAAGAGGGCGAGGAACACGTAGACGGCGATGACGCGGTTCCGCAGTCCGCTCGGGGACCGGCCGAGGCGGCGGAATGTGCTCAGCATGGGGTGGGTCTCCCGGGGACGCGTGGAGAAGGGGCAGAGCCTACCACCACCCCGTCCCTATTGCATGTCGTGGCAAGTGACGCCGCGGGGCCGAACGTGGATGCCTCCTCCATACGCGTCAGCCACGCGGACGGATGTACGATCGGGTGCCGAATGGACCTGAAACCCTCTCTCCTCGAAGCGACCTCGCGTGCGCGGACCGAGCTCCGTGCGCGGGGCATGCGCTGGACGCCGCAGCGCCGTGCGCTCGTCGAGGTGCTGGCGAGCTCGAATGGCCACGTCACCGGCGTCGAGCTCGTCGAGCGCTGCCGGGCTCTCGACCCGGAGACGACCGCCTCGACCGTCTACCGGACCCTCGACGTGCTTGAGGAGATCGGGCTCGTTCGCCACTCCCACGGCCACGACGGGCGCGAGGAGTTCCACGTCCTCCCGGCGACCGAGCACGGCCACCTCCGGTGCGAGGGCTGCGGTGCAACGTGGGAGATCGAGGCCGAGGAGGCGCGACGGCTCACCCTCACCCTGTCAAGCGAGCGGCATTTCCTGGTGAACCTGTCGCACCTTACGATCGTCGGCCGCTGCGCGACCTGCACGCCCGCCTGAACGCGCCCGCCCGCTCGCACGGGATGGCCAGGCCAGGATTTGTGTCGCGAGGCGAGATAGCCGGCAGCCGGCGTTCGGCCACGACTTGACCAAGTCTTGACGAAGGCTTGCCCGTCCCTGCATGGCCATCTCGGGTGCGGTCAGACACCCTTAGGACATCGCCCGGCGACGCGGGCGTCGTTGTTCGTGCACGAGGAGACTGCGTCCTGATGTCCCGCCACCGAAGCCGCGCCCGCGCCCAGACCGCGAGCGCCCCGGCCCGCGTGGCGACCCCCGCCACCAGCGCTCACCGGATCGTCGAGGAGCGTGCACAGGTGGGCGACGTCGAGCTCACCGAGGCCGAGGAGCTCCACCGCCGCGCCGTCGAGATGCGAGAGATCCGCATGGGCCTGCGCGCCCAGCCCGTGGCGCCCAAGGCGACGCTCACCAGTGCCGGCACCGTGTCGATGACCTTCCCCGTGAAGGGCATGACGTGCCGGTCGTGCGAGGTCCGCATCGGCAAGTTCGTCGGTCGGCTCGCCGGCGTGGAGCGCGTGAGCGCCTCAGCGGTGAAGGGCCAGGTCACGGTCGAGTGCTCCGCGCC
Organism: Chloroflexota bacterium; assembly: GCA_021786915.1. Next base: position 141 of record JAJYMP010000477.1, on the reverse strand, counting down.
GGTTCCCGCCGCCACGATCGAGAGGGCCATCAACAAGGCGGGCTATCTCGTCGGACGCGACGCCTGGGTCGTGCGCGACCCTGTCGTGTGGGGCACCGCGGGTGCCGGCGCCGTGGTCGTGCTCGGCAGATCGGAAGAGCG
>JAJYMP010000141.1 GCA_021786915.1 Chloroflexota bacterium | reverse complement strand
GGCCACGCCGCCGCGGACGCACGCGAACGCAGACGGGGACGGCGGCCCTGGGCTGCGGAGCGAGCGTCAGGCGACGAAGCGGACCGGGGCCCCGCCTTCGGCGGCCGCTGACGACGCCGCTGACGAGGCCGCTGACGGGGCCGAGGCGCTCTTCGGTCCGGGTGGCCCGATTGCCGAGGACGACGGGGCCGGGTTCACGCCGAGGGGCCGGCGCCGCGGTCGCCGTCGGCGCGCCGCGGCCCGGGCAACAGCCCTTGCCGCATCGACCGACCCGCACTCCACCGGCGTCACGGCACGCCCGGACGGCGTCTCCTCGGCCGGTACCCTTCCCTCGTGACGGGCCGATGGCCGTGCGCCGCCGGTTCGGACGCGCGATGATCCAACCCTACGCCGCCCGCCAGTCCAGGAGGCCTCGCTGACCGCCGCATGAGCCGAACCGTCGATCTCATCGCCGACATCGGCGAGGTCCTGCTGACCGAAGAGGCGATCGCCGCCAAGACCGCGGAGCTGGGACGCCGCATCAGCGAGGACTACGCCGGTCGTCCCCTGACGCTCGTGTCCGTCCTCAAGGGCTCGCTGCCGTTCATGGCGGACCTCATGCGCCAGATCACGCTGCCGCTGCGGATCGACCTCATGGAGGTCAGCTCCTACGGCGGGACGGCGACCGAGTCGTCGGGGCTCGTGCGGATCATCAAGGACCTGTCGGCGAGCATCTCCGGCGAGGACGTCCTGCTGGTCGAGGACATCATCGACACCGGCCTGACGCTCAACTACCTGATCCGCTACCTGAAGGGCAAGGACCCGGCGTCCCTGCGGATCTGCACCCTGCTCGACAAGCCGGCCCGGCGCCTGGTGGAGATCCCCGTGGACTACCGCGGGTTCGAGATCCCGGACCAGTTCGTGGTGGGCTACGGCCTCGACTACAGCGAGCGGTACCGCAACCTCCGCTTCGTGGGCGTGCTCCGCCCCGAGGTCTACGGCGAGCCCGCCTGATGTACCGCCGCTCGCTCGGTTCTGCTCGTCGGCTCGCGCTCATCGCCGGCCTCCTGCTTGCGGTCGGCAGCATCCTGCCGTGGTACCAGCAGGGCGGCGCCACCGGGGAGCTCCCTTCCCGCGTGTACACCGCCTTCGACGGCACCGGGTTCGCGAGCTTCCTCGCCGGCCTCGCCACCCTCGCGCTGCTGGCGCTCCCGTACGCGATGGGAGACCGGCCGGCCCCGCTCGACCACTGGATCTCGTTCGCGGTGCTGGCCGTGGTGGCCATCCTGGGCGTGGTGCTCTGGGTGCCGACGTCCGGCGCCCTGGCCGACCCGTCGGGCCTGTTGCCGACGCGAGCCTATGGCTTCTGGGTCGAGGTGGTGGGCGCCGCCCTCCTGGGCCGGGCCGCATTCGAGGTCTACCTCTCGCCCGACCGCCGCTAGCGCCGGCGTCGCGCAGAACTGGGTCGCGCGCGCCGCGCGGGCGGTCGGCCCCGAGGCCCCGTCGCACGCCCTGAACGCAGGAGCGGGACCCGTCGCCGGATCCCGCTCGGGAGCAACTGGGTCGCGGCCCGGCGTCAGCCGCCGAGGTACGCCTTCTGGACCGTGGGATCTGCGATGAGATCCTTCGCGGACCCCGCCAGGACCACCGTGCCAGTCTGCAGGACGTAGCCCCGGTGAGCCACGGTCAGCGCCTGCAGCGCGTTCTGCTCCACCAGCAGCACCGTTGTGCCCTGGGCGTTGATCTCCTTGATGATCGCGAAGATCTGCTGGACCAGGATCGGCGACAGGCCGAGAGAAGGCTCGTCGAGGAGCAGAACCCGTGGCTGGGACATGAGCGCTCGACCGATGGCGAGCATCTGCTGCTCACCGCCCGACAGCGTGCCACCAAGCTGCCCGAGGCGCTCCTTCAGGCGCGGAAAGAGCGTGTAGACGCGGTCCAGGCCGGCCGCGATCTCCCCGGCGTGCCGGGCATACGCCCCCATCTGGAGATTCTCGAGGACCGTCAGCCGCCCGAAGATCCGCCGGCCCTCGGGAGCATGGCCGATCCCGTGGCGCACCAGTACATGGGCCGCGACATGGGTGATGTCCTGGGCCTCGAGATGGACCGTGCCGGTGCGCGGATGCAGGAGCCCGGAGATGGTCTTGAGGGTCGTGGTCTTCCCGGCGCCATTCGACCCGATCAGGGTCACGATCTCGCCGCGGTTGACCTCCAGGGTCACACCCTTGAGGGCGTGGATGTGCCCGTAGTACGTGTGAACGTCTTTGAGGGCAAGCAGCGGCTCGCTGGTGGTGGGCGCGGGGGTTGCCGCGCCGGTCGTCGTCCTGGCGGCGGTCATACTGCAGGGGCTCCCAGATAGGCCTCGATCACCTTCGGGTCGGTGCGGACCTCGTCGGGCGTACCCTCCGCGATCTTCTCACCGTGGTCGAGCACCGTGACTCGATCGCTGATGCCCATCACGACCTTCATGTCGTGCTCGATCAGGAGGATCGTGAGGCCGAGGTCCGAGCGGAGGCGGCCGATCAGCTTCGTGAGTTCGATCGTCTCGTTGGGGTTCATGCCTGCGGTCGGCTCGTCGAGCAGCAGCAGGGCTGGCTCGCTCGCGAGCGCGCGCGCGATCTCGAGGCGCCGCTGATCGCCGTACGGCAGGTTCTTGGCGACCTCGTTCTCGCGTCCGCGCAGGCCCACCAGCGCCATCAGCTCCGATGCCCGCTTCTGGCTGGCAGCCTCCTCGCGCCGGTCGCGCGGGGTGCTCAGGGCGGCGTCAAGCGGCGTCGCGGTCAGGCGCGTGTGCATGCCGACCTGGACATTCTCGAGCGCCGTCATGTTGTGGAACAGGCGGATGTTCTGGAACGTGCGACCGAGACCCGCCTTGACCATGTCATTGGGTCGTGCGCTCCGGAAGACACCGAACCGGCCGAGCAGGCGCGTGTACCAGGCCGGCCGCATGATCGCCGCCAGCATGAGGGTGATCAGCACGAACGTGGCACCGAGCGTGGCCGCCGCCACTCCGAGCTGCGCGTCAACGACGACCGCAAGGAGAGCCCCCGCCGCCCCGACGACCAACGCCGGCGATATCCACACGATGGGCTCGAGCCACGTCCGCCGTGACCGCGCGATCATCGACCGGCCGCGGAAGACGATCTCGCCGCCGGTCGGGTCGTAGATGCCGGCGATGACGTTGAAGAACGTCGTCTTCCCAGCACCGTTCGGGCCGATCAGGCTGACGATCGAGCGCTCGGGGATCGCGAAGTCGATGTTGTTGACGGCGACCAGACCGCCGAAGCGCTTGTTCACCTTCGTGGCCGTTAGGACCGGCGGGGTCGTCGCGGTCATCGGCCCTCTCCCATCCCGCGCGTGTCGGTCGTCTCCTCACCGAAGACCTCATCGGCGCCCGGCACCTCTCCCAGGCCGCCGGCCCCCCCGCCGTCCGGATGCTCGCCCTCCACCTCGTCGCCAGCGAGATCCTCCTCGAAATGCAGCTCACGCCTTCTCTGCCGGCTTGGGAACAGGCCTTCTGGCCGGAACAGCATCATCAGCACCAGCGCAAGCCCATACAGCAGGTACTTGATGTTGGCGAACTCGAATGTGTTGAGGTCGACCGCGAGCGGACCGAGGGCGAACGGCGCGATGTTAAGGCCGCGCACGAAGGTGTCGAGCTGCGCGAGGCCCTGCGTCTGGAGCTCGTAGACGATGAACGCCCCGGCTGCGACGCTCCAGATGCTGCCCATGCCTCCGAGGACGACCATCGCGAGCACCGTGAACGACACCTGGAACACGAACTGGTCCGCGCTGACCAGTGAGAGCTTGGAGGCGAAGAACACGCCGGCCAGCCCGGATGTCGACGCGCCGATGGCGAAGGCTAGCAACTTCGTGGTGACCGTGTTGATCCCCATGCTCGCCGCGGCGAGCTCGTCCTCCCGGATGGCGACCCAGGCCCTGCCCACGCGCGAGTCCTGGAGACGGTGGAGGATCACGAAGGCCACGGCGATGATGGCGAGGACGGTGATGTAGTAGGGCCACGGGTTCGTGAAGCCGAAGCCGTGGATCCCGGCGATCCCGTAGGCGTTTGGCTGGTCGAGCCCGGTGAGGCCGTTCGGTCCGCCCGTCAGCTGGCCACCGTTCTTGAACACGATCGGGACGATCTCACCGAAGCCCAGGGTCACGATCGCGAGGTAGTCGCCCCGCAGACGGAGCGTCGGAGCCCCGAGAAGCAGGCCGAACAGGGCCGCGGCGAGGGCCCCGATCGGGAGCATGAACCAGAATGGGATGTGGATGCCCGTATTGCCCGATGCCCCGAACGCGAACGTGTACGCGCCGATCGCGAAGAACGCCGCATAGCCGAGGTCGAGGAGGCCCGCGAGGCCGACGACCACGTTCAGGCCGACGGCGAGGAGGACGAAGACCCCCGCGTCCGCAAAGCCTCCCACCCAGTCTTTCTGGGTCC
>JAJYMP010000464.1 GCA_021786915.1 Chloroflexota bacterium | reverse complement strand
TCGCTCATCCACGGGTGGCAGCGGCGTTCGAAGGGCGTGGGGAGTCGAATAAGCATCACTCACGGGTGGGAACCGTAGACGAGGCGGATCGGCGGCCACGCAGGCCCCGGTCAAGCACGAGTACCGGCCTCAACCGTAGGTGATGGAACCGCGGCCGCGGCGTGGAACCGCGGCCCCCGGGGCGGAGCACTGCGGCGACGTGGAACCGCGGCCGACCCCCCCTGCTCGCACCGTCGTCACGCGCGCGCCCGCGCGCGTCCCATACGGCGCGCGCCAACCATTCGCCGACCCGCGATTCGGTACGATCCGTCGATGGCAAGCACGCAGTACGACTTCGTCATCGTCGGGGGTGGCTCCGCGGGCTCGGTGCTCGCCAATCGGCTGAGCGCGGAGCCGGGCACGAAGGTTCTGGTGCTCGAGGCGGGGCGTCCGGACTACCTGTTCGACGTCTTCGTCCACATGCCGGCCGCGCTGACCTTCCCGATCGGCTCCAAGCACTACGACTGGAAGTACGAGTCGGAGCCCGAGCCGTTCATGCACAACCGGCGGATCTACCACGCCCGCGGCAAGATCCTCGGCGGCAGCTCGTCGATCAACGGGATGATCTTCCAGCGCGGCAACCCGATGGACTACGAACGCTGGGCGAGCGATCCGGGCATGGAAACCTGGGACTACGCCCACTGCCTGCCGTACTTCCGGCGCATGGAGAGCTGCACGGCCGCGGACCTCGCGGATCCGTGGCGCGGCCACTCCGGCCCGCTCCACCTCGAGCGCGGCCCGGCCAGCAGCCCGCTGTTCGGCGCCTTCTTCGAGGCCGTCCAGCAGGCGGGCTACCCGCTGACCGACGACGTCAACGGCTACCGCCAGGAGGGTTTCGCCCCGTTCGACCGGAACATCCGCAACGGCCGTCGGCTCTCCGCGTCGCGCGCCTACCTCCACCCGGTCCTGGGCCGCAAGAACCTGACGGTCAAGACCCGAGCGTTCGTCACCAAGGTCCTGTTCGAGGGCACGCGGGCCGTGGGCGTCGAGTACACGACGGGCAAGGGCGGCGACGAGAGCCACGAGGCTCGAGCCGGGACCGTGGTCCTCGCCGGCGGCTCCATCAACTCGCCGCAGCTGCTCCAGCTCTCGGGCGTGGGCAACGCGGACGAGCTCCGGGCGCTGGGCATCAGCCCGGTTGCGGACGTGAAGGGCGTCGGCGAGCACCTCCAGGACCACCTCGAGGTCTACGTCCAGTACGCCTCCAAGCTGCCGGTCTCGATGCAGCCCGCGCTCCAGACCTGGCGCCGCCCGTGGATCGGCTTCCAGTGGCTGTTCCTGCGCACGGGCCCGGGCGCCACCAACCACTTCGAGGCCGGCGGCTTCGTCCGGAGCAACGACGATGTGGCCTATCCGAACGTCATGTTCCACTTCCTGCCGCTGGCGATCCGCTATGACGGCAGCAAGCCCAAGGGGGGCCACGGCTACCAGGTCCACGTGGGCCCCATGTACTCGGACGCCCGCGGCTCGCTCAAGATCAAGAGCACCGACCCCACGGTCCACCCGGCGCTGCGGTTCAACTACCTGTCCACCGACCAGGACCGTCGCGAGTGGGTCGAGGCGATCCACGTCGCACGCAACATCCTCGGCCAGAAGGCGTTCGAGCCGTTCAACGCCGGCGAGACGTCGCCGGGGCCGAAGGTCAGCTCGGACGACGAGATCCTCGACTGGGTGGCCCGCGACGGCGAGACGGCGCTCCACCCGTCGTGCACGGCTCGCATGGGCGTGGACGGAATGTCCGTGCTCGACCCGCTCACGATGGGGGTCCACGGGGTCAAGGGGCTCAAGGTGGTGGACGCCTCCTCGATGCCCTACGTCACCAACGGCAACATCTACGCGCCGGTGATGATGCTCGCCGAGAAGGCAGCCGATCTGCTCCTCGGCAACACGCCGCTCGAGCCGGAGCGCGGGGCGTTCTACCGTCACACGCCCGCCTGACCGGGCTCCACAACAGCGACCCGGGAGGACGAGATGGCGGCCGATCCGATGGCCATGTACGTAGACGGCGCGTGGTCTGCCGCCGAGTCCGGCGAGACCTTCGACGCAGTGAACCCCGCCACGGGCGAGGTCTTCGCAACGATCCCCAAGGGCGGCCGGGCGGATGCGCAGCGGGCGATCGCCGCTGCCAAGGCCGGCCAGGCCGCGTGGGCCAGGCTGTCCGCCTTCGAGCGGGCGGCCGCGCTCGAGCGCGTGGGCGCGCTCGTGGAGGAGCGTCGCGAGGTCCTGGCGCAGGTGCTGCGTCGAGACCAGGGCAAGCCGATCACCGAGGCCCGGGGCGAGGTCGAGGAGCTGCTGGCCTATTTCAAGATGGCTGCGGCCGACGCGACGAGGATCGAGGGGCTCATCCTTCCCTCGGTCGACGCGGCCAAGCGCGTGCTCGTCTACCGCGTGCCACGGGGCGTCGTGTCGGTGATCACGCCCTGGAACTGGCCCTACACGATGGCCGGCGAGATCATCGCCCCCGCGCTCGCGGCGGGGAACGCGGTCGTGTGGAACCCGGCGTCGAACACGTCGGCGTGCTCGATCGAGATGGCCCGCTGCTTCGCCGACGCGGGGCTGCCCGAGGGCGTGTTCAACCTGGTCACCGGGCCGGGCTCCGTGGTGGGCGACGAGATCGCGGGGCACCGGGACGTGGGCGCGGTGGGGTTCGTCGGCTCCGTGGAGGCGGGCAAGAAGGTCGGAACCCGGGCCGTCGGCAAGGACGTGCTCCTCGAGCTGGGCGGCAACGGCCCGCTGGTGGTGCTCGACGATGCCGACCTCGACAAGGCGGTCGAGGCGACACTGACCGCCTGCTTCCTCAACGCCGGGCAGAGCTGCACGGCCGGGGAGCGGATCCTGGTGCAGGCGTCCGTGCACGACGCCTACGTCGAGAAGCTCACCGCTGCCGTCGCCGCCCGGATCCGCCTCGGCGACCCGGCCGACGAGGCCACCACGATGGGCCCGGTCAACAACGAGGCGCAGGCAGCCAAGACCGACCGCCACGTCCAGGACGCCATCGGCCAGGGGGCCCGCGTGGTTACCGGCGGCCGGCGCGCTCCCGGCTTCGCGACGCGGCTGTTCTACGAGCCCACCGTGCTCGACGGGGTGACCGACGCGATGGAGATCGCCCGCGACGAGACGTTCGGGCCGGTGGCGCCCATCACTGTCATCGAATCCGAAGCCGACGCGCTCAGGATCGTCAACGACTCGCCCTTTGGGCTGCTTGCGGGTATCTTCACCCGCGACCTCGCCCGGGGGCTCCGATTCGCCGAGTCGGTGCGGACGGGATGGGTCAACATCAACGAGGGAACGAACTACTGGGAGTCACACCTCCCGTTCGGCGGCGGCGCCGGCGCTGACAGCGGCGTGGGTCGCGTCGGCGGCCGCTTCTCGATGGAGCGGCTGACCGAGCTCAAGACCGTCGTCATCAACTTGGGCTAGAGGAGACCATGGCCAAGCAGTCGCGCGGCAGCAACCGCGCCGCGAACCGTCCCACGACTCCGGCGCCCTCAGCGCCGTCGAACCGGCCCGCCGGGCAGCGTCCCGCCGGGCAGCGTCCCGCGGGCCGGCGGTCGAGCGAGCCCTGGCAGCCGAACCGCGTGAGCGCATCGAAGTCGTCGTCGGGAATGAGCCGGACCGCGAAATACACCATCGGCGCGGTCATCGTCGGCGTGCTGATCGTGGCCTTCGTCGCCATCCAGCAGCTGGGCTCCAGCCCGGCGGCCGTCAACAACGACGCCGTGATCGCGCCCGGCCCGGCGAATTCCACGCCGTCGTCGATCCCCTCCAGCGGCCGCACCCTCGGCAACCCCAACGCCCCGGTCACGATCGACCTCTACGGCGACTTCCGCTGCTCGGCCTGCTACTCGTTCACCGAGGGCGGCACAGCCATGCAGGTGGACACGCAGCTCATCGCGCCCGGCAAGGCGAAACTCGTGTGGCACGACTTCACGATCATCGACGGCGACGGGTCGCACGCGTCACGCGACGCCGCCAACGCCGCGTGGTGCGCCGCCGACCAGAACAAGTTCTGGGTCATGCACGATTACCTGTACGCCAACCAGACGAGCGAGGCGGCGTCCGTGTTCACCATGGACCGGCTGCTCAAGATCGGCCAGGCGGCGGGCCTGGACATGACGAGCTACACGTCGTGCCTCCAGAACGGGACGCACAACGCCGAGATCGCAGCCGAGCAGCAGAGCCTGCCGGCCTCGGTCGCCGGGCACGGGACGCCTTCGGTGCTCGTCAACGGCACCTTCGTGAACGCGACCTTCGCCGACATCCAGGCCGCCGTCGAGGCCGCCTCCGCTTCCGGGTCGCCCGCCCCGGCATCCGGGTCACCCGCACCGTCGGGGAGCTGAGGAGGTGAGGCTCCCGTGCCGGCCGGTCAGGACCGCCGCCTCGTCCCCGTCG
>JAJYMP010000384.1 GCA_021786915.1 Chloroflexota bacterium | reverse complement strand
GCCTCGATGCGGTCGAGCTGGTCCCGCGGCACGCCAGCCTCGACGAGGCGGGCCGCGTACATCGGGATCGGGTCGCGTGCCATCCACGCCGTGACCTCGTCCTTCGGTCGATAGCTCCCCGGGTCAGCTCGGGAGTGGCCGCCATGGCGGTAGGTCAGGGCCTCGATCAGGCTCGGGCCGTCGCCTCGGCGCGCTCGCTCGATGGCAGCGACCGCCGCGGCGTAGACCACGTCGGCGTCATTGCCGTCGATCAGGATCGGGTCGAGCCCGTACGCCGCGGCCCGGTCGGCGGCTGGGTGCGGCACCGCAGTAACTGACTCGATCGGCGTGTACTCCATGTAGCTGTTGTTCTCGCACACGAAGACCACAGGAAGCTTCCACACTGCGGCCGCGTTGAGTGCCTCGTGGAATGCGCCGATGTTCGTGGTGCCGTCCCCGAAGAAGCACACGGCGACCTGCCCGCTGCCGCGGAGCTGAGCGGACCAGGCCGCTCCGGCCGCGATCGGGAGGTGGGCGCCGACGATTGCGTAGGAGCCCAACGCGCCGTGTGCGACGCTGGTGAGGTGCATCGAGCCGCCCTTTGCCCCCATTAGGCCGCCGGCCCGCCCCATGAGCTCGGCGTAGACGGCCGTCATGGACACGCCGCGCGCGAGGACATGGTTGTGGCCGCGGTAGGTACAGAAGGTGTAGTCATCGGGCCGCATCGCCGCCCCGAACGCGGCCCCGATGGCCTCCTGTCCGGTCGCCAGGTGGCTCGTCCCCTTGATCAGCCCCTCAAAGAAGATCTCGTGCGCACGACGCTCGAACGTCCGCAGCTGGAACTGCGACCGGTAGAGGGCGACTCGCTGGGGGATCCCCATGGGCACCGCGGTCATCAACGCCTCACCTCGCCCTTGGCTGGCTATCTGCGGTATGGAATACCATATCTCAAGCATTATCATAGCCGCCCGTTCGCTATGATCGCAAGAACGAGTTGGCGGATTTCGCTGCAGGAGTTCGGACGAACGAAATGGCGCGCACGAAGACATCACCCCGATCCGACGGCGACGGACAGGGGCGGCCGGGCAGCCCCGCAGTCGACCTCAATCTCCGAACCTACAAACGGGCCGTCTTTGAGACGCTGCGCGACATGATCATGAGCTTCGAGCTCCCGGATCTGGAGCGCCTCGTCGAGACCGAGCTCGCCACGCGGCTCGGGGTCTCGAAGACGCCGGTGCGGGAAGCCCTGTTCCAGCTCCAAGCAGAGGGCCTTGTCGACGTCGCCCCGTACCGGGGCGCGACGGTCCGCTGGCTCTCCGTCAACGAGATGGAGGAGCAGGGCTATCTGGTGGATGCGCTCGAGATGCCCGCATACCCAAGGGTGGTCCAGCGGATCACCGACGCGGAGATCGCAGAGATCGCGAGGATCACGAAGGACCTCAAGCAGGCGCGCAAGGCGCGGGACGAGCGCAGGTTCGGTGAGCTCGCCGTGGAGATCCACCAGCGGATCTTCGGTGCGACGGGCTACCCGCGGCTCCAGGAGCTCATCCGGATCGTCCTTGGGCCTACCGGCCTCCGATACGACAAGGCCCTGGTCTACGAAGACCCCGAGTCGTGGGACCTCCTGCTCGAGCTCGCGGTCGCGCGGTCTGAAGCGGTGCAGGAGCGCAATGCCCAGAAGGCCGTTGAAGAGGTGCGGCGCTATCGCGCCATGCTCACGGAGCGTAACACCGCCCACCTCGCCGACCCATCGATCGCCAAGTACTTCCGGGAGGATGAGGTGCCGTGAGTCCGGGCATCGAGACCGTCACCGGGCGCGTCGAAGCGGCCCAGCTGGGGTCGACGCTCGTCCACGAGCACATCGTCTGCGGAAGCGCCGGCGTTGTTCGCGGCTTTCCGAGTGTCAGCGGCGGCTTCGACACGCTCCGAAAGCGAGGTGTCGCGGCTCTGGTCCAGGCGAAGGCCGACGGCGTCCAGACGATCGTCGATGCGACACCCTTCGACCTAGGTCGCGACATTGCGCTTCTTGAGGAGGTCTCGCGCCGCTCGGGCGTGCTGATCGTCGCCGCGACGGGGCATTGGCTGCTTCCGACGCCGTTCATGCTCAACCGGACGGTCAAGGAGCTGGCCCAGCAGTACGTCGCTGACCTGACGATGGGCGCCGATAGCACGACGATCCGGTGTGGCGTCATCAAGGTGTCGAGCGAGGACGAGATCACCCCCTTCGAGGAGCGCGTGATCGAGGCGGCCGCCACTGCAAATGGCGAGCTGCGAGCCCCGATCATCACGCACGCCAAGGCCGCCAGGAGGATCGGGGAAGGGCAGGCGGCACTCTTCGAGCGGTTCCGCGTGGACCCTGCGCGCGTGGTCATCGGCCACGCGGACGACACCTACGAGATCGACTACCTGACAGGGCTCGCGGACCGCGGGTACTTCATCGGGATGGACCGCATTCCCAACGGAGCGCTCGTCGAGTACGGCGGCCAGACGGTCGAGGGCCGGATCGAGATGATCCAGCGGCTCGTCGAGCTCGGCTACGCGAAGCATCTGGTGGTGGCGCACGACGATCCGGTCTGGGCGGGCGTGCTCTCGGCGGAGGACCAACGCCGACACATCGAGTCCAACCCGCACGGGATCTCGTTCATCGCGCGCGTCGTTCTGCCGGGGCTCCGGGAGCGCGGCGTCTCCGAGGACGCGATCCACCAGATCACCGTCGTGAACCCGGCGCTGTGGCTGACGGGGGAGGCACCCCCCGCCTAACCCGCGCCGACTGGCGCGTCCTTGGTTCCGGCCTGCCTCCAGGTCATCCGTGAGCCCTGGGTGTCGAGAATGCGGCATCCCCCGTCCCGAAAGGTGTCGCGATGGCCAGCACACTCCCGACTGTCCCCGACGAGACGTTCGTGTCGGCCGCGTTCCTGGCCGATCCGTATCCCGCGCTTGCGGAGCTGCGGGCGGTGGCGCCCGTGTACTTCAGCCCGAACGTCGGCGGCTGGATGCTGACGGCGTACGGCGACATCGTCGGCACCTTCAGGGACACCGACCGGTACTCCAACGAGGGGATGGTAATGATCACCTGAGCTGGCCCCACTTTCGGCCAGTTTGATCAAGCTCCCAAGGGAGACTGCACCGGACGCTAGACCGAACTTCCAGCGCTGATCGGGGCTGATCTGCCCCGTTTCCCGATCGGGTTCTGCCCGAGATGGCCGTTTCGCGGTGTGGGATGTAGCCATGAATATGGTTGACATCGGCGCCGCTCGGTGCGATGATTCGTGCATGGCGAAGAGGGATTCCGGCGCGATGCACGTGGCCAAAGTGTCCCGTCCGTACAAGGACCGCGAGTACGCGTACTGGTTCCTGCGCCAGACGTACCGCGAGGACGGCAAGGTCAAGCACCGGACCCTGGCCAACCTGTCCGCGCTGCCGCCCGAGGTGATCGAGCTCGTCGCCCGGGCGCTCAAGGGCGAGCGCTTCGTGGGCGCTGGGGAGGCGCTGCGGACGGTGCGCACGCTGCCCCACGGCCACGTCGCCGCGGTCCTCGGTCTCGCCCGCCGCCTCGAGCTGCCGGGCATCCTCGACCGCCGGCCGTCGCGGAGCCGCGACCTTGCCCTGGCCCTCGTCGCGGCCCGGGTCCTCAGCCCGGCATCCAAGCTCGCGACCGCGGGCTGGCTCGCCGACACCACGCTCGCCCGGCGCCTGGGCGTCGAGGGTGCCGACGAGAACGAGCTGTACGGGGCGATGGACTGGCTGCTCGAGAGGCAGGCGAAGGTGGAGGCCACCCTCGCCCGCCGGCACCTGGCGCCGGGCGCCCTGGTCCTGTACGACCTCACCAGCACGTACGTCGAGGGACGCTGCTGTCCGCTTGCCCGGCATGGCCACTCCCGCGACCACCGGCCCGACCGGCCCCAGGTCGAGTTCGGCCTGCTGACCGATGCGCGGGGCTGCCCGGTCGCGGTCGAGGCGTTTCCTGGCAACACCGCCGACCCGGCCACGGTCGAGGCCCAGGTCGAGAAGCTGCGGGCCCGCTTCGACCTCGCCGACATCGTCCTCGTGGGCGACCGGGGGATGCTCACCTCTGCGCGCATCGAGCGCCTGCGCGAGGCCGGCGGGATCGGCTGGGTGAGCTGCCTGCGGGCGCCCGCGATCCGGGGCCTCGTCGATGGCGGCGACCTCCAGCTCTCCCTGTTCGACGAGCGCGACCTCGCCGAGGTCACGAGCCCGGAGTACCCGGGCGAGCGCCTGGTCGTGTGCCGCAACCCTGCGCTCGCGGCCGAGCGGACGCGCAAGCGCGAGGCGCTCCTCGCCGCCACCGAGGAGGCGCTCGCGAAGGTGGCCGCGAGCGTGGAGCATGGCCGGCTGCGGACCGCGGCCGCGATCGGCCTGCGCGCCGGGCGCGTGGTCAACGCGAAGAGGATGGCCAAGCACTTCGAGCTCGAGATCGCCGACGGCCACTTCGC
>JAJYMP010000292.1 GCA_021786915.1 Chloroflexota bacterium | reverse complement strand
TGAACAGGACGCAGCGCCGAACGGCAGATCACCCTCGGACATGACCTGCGTCTGCCGCAGGCGCCACGTCCTGTACGTGTCGGGGATGCGCGCCACCACGCGACCGTCGATGGTGAGCGTCCAGACACGACGAGCGAGCGACAGGCCGTAGCGATGGGGGCCTGTGCCCGACGGCCCGAGATGGACCTCGCGGTACAGGCTGCCCGCACCATTCGGGACGCCGCGCCCGTAGGCGTAGAACAGCGTCCCGCTGACCGTGCCGACCTGGATGATGTCGAGGTACTGCGTCCCCGTCTCCGCGACCCACACGGCCTCATGCCCGGCGTTGCGGCAGGTGGCCGAAGCAGTGAGGCGCGGTGCGCCCCACATGCCGAAGCCCGACGGACTCACGGTGCTCTCGGTCCAGCCCGCATGGGTCACGGCGACGCCGATCAGGGACCAGAACAGGAGGCCCGCGAGGAGCATCACGACCCAGTTGCGGGCGCGATGCTGCGAGCGGTAGCAGGAGCAGAACTCGTCGTGGATGTGCATCGCGTTGCGGGCTCCTTCGCGAGCAGGTCCGGGAGCACGCGCCCTCGGAACGCTCCGAACACTACACGCGGATCGGACGCCGTACTACCCTCGATCTCGACGGGCAATGGAGGAGGATCGACATGTCACACTATCCCCCCGCCTCGATGATGGTGCTGTAGCCATGCCGATCACGGGGACGAGTCCGGCCATCGTGGTGCCGACGACAGGGGGAGGCTCCGTCCTTGGAGCCAAGGTATCGCTGTCGGTCAGCAACCTCTACCCTGTTGCGGGCGGACCCGCGGCGTACGTCACCTTCGACACGATTGAGTTCGATGACGGTCCGTGGGTGAATTCCGGCACGGGTCCCGATGGCCAGCCGCCGAAGTCCAGCATGACACTGCCAGCGGGACGCTTCCTCCTCGTTGCCAACATCGCTATGAACGGGCTGGCTGGTACTAACACGACATACTACGGCTATGCGACCTTCGAGATCGACCGAGGAGGCAGCGGCACTACCTATCTCCATCCCGCCCTGTACCAGCCGGCATACCTTAACAACTCCGGACTCGCCGGGTCGATCACCACAGCGATCGATACGCAGGCCGGCGACATCCTAGCCCTGGTCGCATTTGACGGGTCCGGCCTGACGAGATATTTCGGCCCAGAGTGCACGCTTGAGGCATACAAGATCGGCGAGGCGGCCGTCAGCCTTTAGCAGTAGGTTGATCAAGCAATCACTATGTGGTGGCGTCGTCCCCTGGGGGCTGTTTCCTTGCCGTAGGACTTCGGGCACATGCGGCTCGGACTACCAGTTCTCGCGATCCCAGGAGATCACCTGACGGAGGCTTCCTGACCCTCGAACCCACCCCTGACCGCCCGCGCCGCCGCAACGGCGCCACCCTGACAGCCAGCGCCGACGACTACTGGCGAGGCACCGTGGACGAACGGCTCGACACCATCGACCGCCGTCTCGACGGCATCAACTCGAAGGTCGACAAGGGCTTCGCGGACCTCAACGACAAGCTCGACGGGATCCTCGCCACGGCCAACGCGCGCGAGCTGGCGCAGGCGCACGAGGAGGGCCGCCAGGAGGAGCGCCAGTCGGCGCGCGACCGCTGGTTCCCCAACCTGCCGACCGTCATCCAGGCCGTCGCCGCCCTCGCGATGGTCGCCATCGTCGTCTGGCAGGCCACGCACTGACTGTATTACCCTCTTGACAACAGACGGTCATCTGCCATACTTCCCTCATGGAATCCACCAGGAGGGACGGACAGATGAGGGGCCACATCAGCGCGAGCCCGTGGGCGCGCAACCTCGTCGGGGACAGGCTCGATGGCCTCGCGGTCCCGGACGGACTCATCGTCAATCTGCTGGCGGACACCCCGCGCGGCCCCCTGTTCGCACGGGTCAGCCGCCGCGAGGGTGACTACATGGTCGACGTGGCTCGCATCAGCGGTCGCGTGGACGACGTCCTCGCGAAGCTCGCGGAGGTGGCGGCGTGACGCTCTTTCTCGTGATCCTGGGTCCCGGCCTGTTCGTCATCCTGATCGAGCAGCTCGCCGCCGCCGCCCGCGCCTTCGAGGCCGGGCGCTACCACGGGGACGGCACCCCGATCTGATCCCGCCTACTGACTGACAAGGGCCGCCGGTCTCCCCCTCCCGGCGGCCCTTTCTTCTTGCCCGGAGGTTGATGCAGCAGCGAGCACTCGGACGCCGACCCCCCAAGCGGGCACCCGCCCTGCGCCTCGGGGACTACCTGACGGGCGCGATCCCGCCGCACCCGGCCGCCGCCGACCACTTCGCCCGTGTGCCATCGTGGATCCTGGGCGGCAACGACCGCTACGCCGACTGCGGCCCGGTGTCGGTGGCCAACGACCGCCTGCTCGTCACGACGTACCTCACGGGCAGCCCGCAGGTCGTGTCGCAGGCGGACATCTTCGATCTGTACCGCCGCAGTGGCAACCCCGACTTCGACCCGGCCACGCACGCCGGTGACCACGGCGTGGACATGCAGACGATGCTGGAGGCCCTCATCGAGGGCGGCATCGCGGGCGTGCGCCCGGTGGCCTTCGCGGCCGTCGATCACACCAATCTCGACGAGCTGCGCGCGGCCATCGCGATCTTCGGCTCGCTGCTGCTCGGAGTGAACCTCGAGACCGCGCAGGGCTCGCAGCACACGTGGGACCACGTGCCCTCGGGCGAGTGGGGCGGGCACGCCGTCATGGCTGGCCGCTACGCGGAGTCGCCCGACCGGCTCGCGGTCATCACGTGGGCCGAGGTGATGGACACCACCGACGCCTTCCTCGCCTACCAGCTCGACGAGGCGTGGGCGCTCATCTGGCCCGAGCACCTCGGATCGACGGAGTTCGTCGCGGGGCTCTCGATCGCGGACCTGCGGGCCGACTGGCGCGCCCTCACGGGGCGCGACATGAGCGCCGCCGTGCCCTGCTCGACGCGTATCCGCGCCGCGCTCGTCAACGCCTTCCGGCGGGTGTTCGGATGATCGGCCTGCTGCTCGCCACGGGCCTCGTCGTCCTGCTGTACGCGGGGTTCACGGCATGGGAGGGCGAGCGCCTGCGGCCCTCCTCCCTGCTGCTCTCGGGCGCCGGCTGGCTGCTCGTCGTGGCCGCCGCGCTGCTCGCTCTCAAGGAGCACCACTAGACGGCCATGCTCGCGCTCCTCCTCGCCCTCGTCCTCGCGTTCCACGCGCCCGTCGCCTTCCCCGCCCGCCACATGCTGTGGTTCGTCAACAAGGACCGCAGCCTCACGGCGACGCGCTGGCTGCATCAGGACCTGCGCCTCGACGCGGTCGCGCTGGCGCACGCGCAGGACATGGCGCAGCGCGGCTACTTCGCCCACTGGATCCCGGGCGTTGGCTACGTCGGCGCGCTCATGACTGCGGCCGGCCTCCGGCCGCACGCCTGGGGCGAGATCATCGGCTGGACCACCTTCCCCCGCTCCGAGGCCATCGTCTGGCTCAACGGCGCCTTCATGGCCAGTTCGGAGCACCACGCCATCATCGAGGGCAACTGGACGCGCGACGGCGCGGGGGTTGCCAGCACCCGCGATGGGCGCACGTTCGTCGTCGTCGTCTTCACACGCTAGGAGGTCCGATGCTCACCGCATCGAGTCCCGTCTTCGGGCCGCCCACACTCACCCTCGCCGAGTGGACGGCCGCCCTCGCGGGCTCGCCCGTCGCATCGGAGGCCGCTGCGCTCTACGCGCAGGTGACGGCTGCGGGCGTCGACCCGGCCGTGGCGCTCGGGCAGTTCGCCGCCGAGTCGTCGCTCGGCAGCAAGGGCGCCGCCACCGTCACCCACAGCTGGGGCAACAACCTGTGGGCGTCCTGGACGACGCAGTTCGGGGCCACGCCCTACGCGCCCGGGAATGGCTACACCTACGCCGCCTACCCCGACTGGAGCCACGGCCTCGCCGCCTACCTGCACCTCGTCGGCCAGTACCGCACGTGGGGCTGGGCCACCAGTCTCGGGGCGTTCGCCAGTTACTGGTTGACCGGCGGTCCCAACGGCAACACGACGAGCTACGTCGGCAACATCATCGCCACCGCCCAAGCGGCCCAGTCGGAGCAGAGCTACCTGCCCGCGTTCCAGTCGGAACGCGGCGACCCCGACGGCCAGATCGACGACTGCACCCCGCGCTCGGTGGGGATGCTGCTCGACTGGCTGACCCACGGGAAGAACACCGGGGCCGACCTGCCCGACAAGCCCGGCGGCGACGACCTCGCGAGCATGGCCGCCTTCTGCGCGGCGCACTACGGGATCGATATCGGCTGCCTGTACGCCACGCCGCCGACCTTCGCGCAGCTGCAGGCGTTTTCAGGCGGCATGGTCATCCAGGGCCTCTACGGTGCCGTGCCGGCGCCCTACAACCGCTTCGACCCGACGTACACCGGCGGCCATGCCGTCTTCGCCCTGCACG
>JAJYMP010000379.1 GCA_021786915.1 Chloroflexota bacterium | reverse complement strand
GATCCGGCGCCCGGGGAGACGATCCCGACGAGGTCGAAGACGAGGACCACCGTCCAGGCGCCGATAGCCACGTCCGTCACCAGCGGGTGCAGCGGGTGGCCGAGCCACGTGCCGTTGAAGAGGCCCTGCAATGGTCGGGCGGTCCGGTAGATGGCGTTCAGGGCACCCGCGACGGCGCTCGCAGGCCGGCCCCACTGTCGGGTCCGTCCCGCGAGGCGGTCAACTATGTGCGACGGCATGGTTCACCCCCCATGGGGCCCGATCGCCAGGGCGAGCGGGCCCGGTGCCCAGGGCCACTGTGGTTCACCCTCCATGGGGCTCGGCCGCCGCAGACCGGCCACATCGAAGAACTCGCTGCGCAGCGCAGGGGCCTCCGTGTAGGTGCCCCGGAAGGCGGTCGTGCGGGTCTTCGACTGCAGCTCGCGCACCCCGCGCATCTGGGTGCACAGGTGCTGGGCCTCGAGGTACACCGCGACGCCGTGCGGCTCCATCATGCGGGTCAGTTCATCGGCGATGCGATGCGTCATCTCCTCCTGCACGCCGAAGCGCCGCGTGACGACGCGGACCAGGCGGGTGAGCTTGCTGATACCCAGCAATCCCTCGTGCGCCACGTACCCCACCCAGGCCTCCCCGAAGAAGGGCAGGGCATGGTGCTCGCAGAGTGCGTAGAAGGGAATGGGGCCTTCCACCACCTGGGCCAGCTCACAGTTCGCGCCGCCGTGGCATACGGTGGGGAACGCGGTCAGGATCTTGGGGTCCCCCTCGTAGCCCAGCGTCGCGTCGTAGAGCGCCCGGAAATGACGGCGAGGCGTATCGACGGTCGCGGGCGTGTGCAGGTCGAGGCCCAGGGCGGAGAAGATCTCGGCGAGATAGCGCTCGAAGCGGGCCTGATCCTGGTCGCTGATCGCTCGCCGGTGGACGAGGTCCGCGATCGGACTGTCCTCGTCCTGCGCCAGACGCATGCGTTCTGTCATGGCTCCCTCCCTGTCGAGCCCGAGGCGGCGGCTCGGCGCCTCCGGCCCGCAGCCTGGCCGGTGCCCCCTTGATCGTCTGGGGAGAGCCCCGGGACTGCCCGGGTGGCGCCCGCGATCAGGCGCACCGGTCGGTCGTAGAAGAAGTAGTCCACCGCCCAGTCCACCAGCGCGACCAGGCGATTGCGGAAGCCGATGATGAGCACCAGGTGGACGAAGAGCCAGGCGAACCAGGCCAGCCGACCGGCGAAGCGCAGCGGCCCGATCTCGGCCACCGCCTGGTTGCGCCCGATGGTCGCCATGGTCCCGCGGTTGCGGTAGTGGAACACTTCGGGTGGCCGACGCTGGGTAAGCGCGAGGATGTTGCGGGCCGCCGCCGCGCCCTCCTGCATGGCGACCGGCGAGAGCATCGGCAGCGGCGCGCCGTCCCGCAGCGCCGCGGCCAGATCGCCCACCACGAAGACCTCAGGATGGCCGGGCAGCTGCAGCGTCGGTTCGACCGGGACGCGCCCGCCCCGCGCGAGCTCCAGGCCCAGCGACGCCCCGAGGGGGGCCCCGCGGACGCCGGCCGTCCAGATGACGGTCCCCACGGTCAGGTCGCGCCCATCGCGCAGGTGAACGCAATCGTCCTCGACGCCGCGCACCAGCGCCCCGAGGATCAGGGTGATCCCCCTGGCCTCCAGGGCCCGCGCCGCAGCCCGGCGCAGTCGAGGGTGAAAGGCACCCAGGACATGCGGTTCGCCGTCGATCAGGAGCAGCCCGACCTCGCCCATGTCGAGCTCGGGGAAGTCCTTGCGCAGGACCAGGCGGATGAGCTCCGAGAGGGCACCCGCGTACTCCACGCCGGTGGGTCCCGCTCCGACCACGGCGAACGTCATCAGGCGACGGCGAAGGTCACGGTCAGGCGTCGCGGCTGCGCGCTCGAACTGCTCGAGTACCCGGTACCGGAGGCTGAGCGCCTGATCCAGGTCCTTGAGCCCGTAGGCGTGCGCGCCGAGTGCGTCGTTGCCGAAATAGTCGTTGATCGAGCCGGCGGCCAGCACGAGGTAGTCGTACCCGATGCGGGCGTCGTCCACCACCACCTGACGTGCCGCGAGGTCGACCGAGCGGACCTGGCCGAGCCGTGCGTGGACATTCCGCGCCCCACGCAGAATGGCCCGGACGGGGTGCGCGATCTCCGAGGGGTCGAGCAGCGACGAGGCGACCTGGTAGAGCAGCGGCGTGAAGAGGTGGTAGTTGTGCTGGTCGACCAGCACGACCTGGACCGACTGCCCGCGGAGCACCTTGACGGCCGTGAGGCCCGCGAACCCCGCACCGACCACCACCACGCGCGGCAGCACGGCCGGCGCAGGCTGCGGGATACGCACGGTGCGCGACCAGGTGCGCCCCCGAACCCGGCCGCGGTGCGCGGCGTGCTGCTGGGGGCCGCTGGACCCGTTCTCGCCCGTCCAGCCCACCCTGCCCTCGCTCATCGAGGCCGGAGGCGCACGTCGAGCGTGCGCAGGAGTCCGGCCAGTCGCGCCAGTACCCGACCATACGGCGCCCCACGCCGCGCATCGGTCGGCGACCCGACGGAAGCCGGCGTGATTCGCCCCGAGGAACCCGCCGTCCATTGGACTCGCGGACGCATGCATCGCATGCTGGAGACGTGTCTCGGGCCCCCGCCCGGCTTCCAGCAGAACTGGATGGTCATCCTTTCGATGTGCCTCCACCACGATGCCCAGGCGCGACCCCGACGACTCCACGAGCTGGCGCGCTGCGCTCCGGACCAGCGCGGTCTACCGCACCACGAGCACGGTCTCATGGGCATGGGTGGCGACGTGGGACGAGACACTGCCTTCGAGCAGGCGCCGCACGGACCCATGCCCCCGCGAGCCGACCACGATCGTGTCGCACCCTCTGCTGTCGGCCAGCCGCTCGATGGTGTGGGCCGGATCCCCGGCAACCTCCAGTGCCTCGGCTGTGACGCCGCGGTCGGCCAGGTAGCG
The DNA here is from genome assembly GCA_021786915.1 of Chloroflexota bacterium. Next base: position 1,501 of record JAJYMP010000379.1, on the reverse strand, counting down.
CCGGGCCGCATCGAGGGCGGTCGCGAGCTCGTCCGAGGCATCCCAGCCGCTGAGTGCTTCGGGCCACTCAGTGCCCGAGATCGGGGGCGGCACCACGCCCACCACGGAGACCGACGCGCCCGACAACCGGGCCAGCTCAGCCGTGGTCTCCAGCGCCTTCCGGGCGGCCGCGCCGCCGTCGAAGGCGAGCAGGATCTTCTTCATGGCGGATTCCTCCATGCCGCTCGATGGCCGGCAACCTGTTCTGGTGGTCCATCATGTCGGCGCGACGGATGGGGCGCCGTGACTTCTGTGCGCGGCTTGCGCGAGTTGGCAGGACCCGAAGCGCCGGCGCGACCGGATGCCTTCGCCGACGAGGGCGGAGGCATCCGTGCCGCCCGCTCGCTGGCTTGGACCGTGGGCCACGCCACCCGGACGACCGCCGAGCTTGCGGCACTGCTGCGAGCCGTCGACGTGCATCGCGTGATCGACGTGCGCCGCTTCCCCTCGTCCCGGCACAATCCCCAGTTCGCGCGGGAGCGACTGGCCGTGGAGTTTCCGGCGCTGGGGCTTGCATACGATTGGCTTGGCGGGGCGCTCGGCGGCCGGCGCCTATCGGGCGCCGCGGACCAGGAGCCAGGTTGGAGGAACGCCGCCTTCCGCGCCTATGCCGCCTACATGGGGAGCGAGGCGTTCCGGGTCGCGCTGGCCGAGCTGGAGGCGGAGATCGCAGCAGGGCAGCGCCTGGCGCTGATGTGCGCAGAAACGCTGTGGTGGCGCTGTCACCGACGACTCATCGCGGACGCCCTGGTGCTCGACGGGGTCGCAGTGCGGCACCTGATGGTGCGCAGTCCCGGCCAGCTGCACCGCCCTCATCCTGGGCTCCGGCGCGATCCGAGGGGTCGCCTGGCCTACGACGGTGCCGTTCCGGTGAGGCGTGAGCGCCGGGTGACAGGGTGTGGGGCCCGCGTGCGCTGCCGCAGGCGGCATACATGGCGACCAGCCGCATCCCGGGCACGCCACGTGGAGATGCTCCGCCGAGGCGTCGCGGCGGCTCGAGGTCAGGGCCGTTGGTGGGACTCGCGACTGGCGCCGATGATCGCCTCGCGGATACCGCAGGCCGGGCGGGGCAGATCTCGGTCGAAGGGCAGCCGCTCCATTCGGTCACCTCCCGCGTCTGCCCCGCGCGCGCTGCGTGGGCTGGGCCGCTGGTAGCGGCGAGCTGCGACCGGCACGGTCGTTCGTCGGCGGCGCCCACAGCGGATAGTCGAGCCCAGCCAGCCGGTTGATCACGAATCCCTGAACCAGCAGTAGCACCACCCCGAGCATCAGGACGACGAGCTGCTCCGGACGCGTCAGAATCCCCAAGCTCACGATGAGGGTCGTCGCGCCGGCGGGTGGGTGAGGCACGCGGAACCATACCATCAGGCCCGCCGTCAACCCGAGCGACAGGCCAGCGGCGCCCACCCGGGCCAGGGACACACCGCTGGCGAGGGCTGGCCCTGCGTGCGCCAGGCCGAAG
>JAJYMP010000412.1 GCA_021786915.1 Chloroflexota bacterium | reverse complement strand
GGCCCGACCCGCATCACCAAGGTGCTGGGCATCCTGAAGGCCTACACCACCAGGGTCGGAGCCGGGCCGTTCCCCACCGAGCTCACCGACGCCCAGGGCGAATGGCTGCGCAAGGCCGGCGGCGAGTACGGCACCACCACCGGCAGGCCCCGCCGCACCGGCTGGCTGGACACCGTCATCGCCCGGTATGCCACCCGGGTGAACGGCCTGACCGACTACTTCATCACCAAGCTTGACGTGCTGTCCGGGCTGGAGAGAGTGCCCGTCTGCGTCGCCTACGACGTGCACGGCAAGCGGCACGACGAGATCCCGATGACCCAGACCGACTTCCACCACGCCCAGCCGGTCTACGAATACCTGGACGGCTGGCGGGAAGACATCGGCGCGGCACGGGAGTTCGCCGACCTGCCCAAGAACGCGCAGGCCTACGTGCGCGCGGTGGAGGACCTGATCGGCGCGCCGGTCAGCGCCGTCGGCGTCGGCCCGCGGCGCGACCAGACCGTCCAACTGCGCCAGATCCTGTAACCGCGGCGGCTCGGGCCGGCCGGCTGTCCGGCTGACTCGGCGGCCCGCTACGCTCGGGCAATTCCCGCCGACAACCTTGATACGTTCCGCGCCTATAAGCCGGGGAGTCCAGTCCCTCACGGCTGGGGCTGCTTCTTGCTGCTGGTTTTGCCGTCAGTTCCGTCTCGCAGGCCGTCTGCTTGCTTTCTAGCTTTCGCTGGGGGCGTGCGCGAAGACCGAGAGCGCGACGTCTGGCTGGTAAGCGGCCACGATCCTGGTGGCCGGCTGACCGAGGGCCCGGACGACGTGCTCGCGGCAGGTGGGTGCGGGCCTGTGCCGAAGTCGGGACGCCATAGTTCCACGATAAGCTCGCGCGGGCAGCCGTCTGTCCCGCAGGCGCAAGCCTCGCGGCTCAGCAGGGATGAATGGCGTTGATGGCGGCCTACGGACTCGTCAGTCCTTCTTGAGCGGTATTCGCCTCTGACCCTGGCCCATCATCCGCCGCACCGTCATCGCCGGTACCGAACGTCGCGGCGATCTCCGGGTCCTCCGCCCGGAGCACGGCGAGCACCTGCGGCGGCATGGCGGGAAGGTTCACCGTCGCGACCTCGTGCACGACGTCCCAGTCGAGGCCGAAGTACGCTGGACCGCGACGTTGCGGAACCCGCGGACCTCCCGCCACGGAATACCCGAGAGTCGACCGCGCATCTCGTCGCTGAGACACGAGGCCGCCTCGCCAACCACGCTCAGCTGGCGGAGAACCGCGTTCCTCAGGATCTCGTCCTCGCCCCACTGCTCACCGCGCTCGGCGAGCCAGCGCGCGACCGTGCGCGCACTTTCGACGATGTCGGCCAGATAGAGGAGTTCCCGCCGGGGATCACGCGGCATACAGGATTTCGGCGTCCCTGAGGGCCCGGTCCCGGATCACCCAGTGCAGACCGTCCTTGGGTACCAGGTCGACATGCCGCCCGAGCAACTCTTCCAGGTCGGGCTGGAGCGCGAGAAATGCGAGCCCCTTGGGAGCCTTTGGTCCCCGGACGTACATGAGGTCCACGTCGCTGGCAGGCGTGGCCTCGCCCCGCACAGTCGAGCCGAAAACCGCCAGCTCGCTCAGCCCGTACCTCGCGGCCAGCGCCGCCAGGGCAGGCCGCAGCCGACGCAATTCCTCCAGAGTCACGTAACTTATTGTGCCAGAATCACGCCGCATCCTGTCGGCCCGGCACGCCGGCTGAGGGACACTGAAAACGTGAGCGCGATGGGATACGCCGCAGTTCGGGCCCTACGCGGTTCCGGACACCCTCGATGAGCTAACCGGGCCGACCAGTGGGTCGTGGCACTTCCGGGTCACCTGGACTGGGGACCGCGCCGGTAATACAACCTGAACGACTTCAGTGACTCACGCCTGCTTTACATGCGCGTCATCAGAAAGAGCACACATGTAGAGGATCGGCGTCATTTCCTCAACGTCCAAGTCCTGATGCGGCTGTGGCCACAGCTCATCTTGCCGCCGCAGGCTGGCTGGCGGCTACGCGGTTCATGCGCACGGCCGTGCAGAGAGCAGACCACCCGCCACGCCCTCGCCTCGAGCACGGACTCGCTCAGCTCGGCGTGCGCGTGAGCACAGCCGCGATCGTCCCGTAGGCGAACTGCCCGGCGGGGCATATCGAGATGCCGCTGCACGGCTCTGGCCGCCAGATCCGGCTGATCGACCTGGACGGTGCCATCGCCGACCCTGGCCGCCTTGCCGACGCACGCGGCAACCACTCCCGACCTGCTTCGGCTGCTGGGCATCTCTAGAGCGGAGGCCAACGCGCCGCCAACGGCCGCGTTGGGACACGAATGAACACGTGATCGCGCAACTTGATCGCGCCCGGTCACACGGTCAAACCACGGTCAGGCAATCATGAAGGCCCTGCACTTACTTGGTAGCGGGGTTCTGTTGTCATTCGAGCCGCCCGGTCCTCAGGAGCCGCAAACCCGCTGGCAGCGGCGCCGTGCATACGCAGCCGCCTGGGCGCTGCACTACTCAATGTGGGCGCCAGAGGGCATCAGTCCCCAGAAACGGCTCACTCACATGGGCGCCGCCCTCGAACAGGGGACCTTCGGGTTCGTGGCCCGAAGGTCGTCTCTCTTGTAGCGACGTCGGATGAGCATCGGCTCGATCCTGCGCGGGCGGAACGGGCTCCAATACGATTGGAGCTTGGAGGAGCGAAGGAGGGCCGGTGGCCTACCAGGACGGTTCAATCGGTGTGACCGACGATGCCCTCGCGATCAAGGGATACTACTTCCCTGGCACTGTCAAGCGTGTGCCGCTGTCCGCCATCCGCTCGGTCCGCCGGGCCGACATGTCCACCTTCCGGGGCAGGGGCCGCATCTGGGGAACCGCCAACCCGAGGTATTGGGCCAACTTCGACCCGAGGCGCCCGCACAAGACGGTCGTCTTCCTCGTGGACGCCGGAAAGGCGGTCAAGCAGTTCGTGACCCCCGACGTTCCTGAGGCGTTCGAGGCGGCACTGCGCGAGCGCGGCGTCGAGGTCACCGGCAGCGGGACCGCACCGGCGGTCTGACCGAAGATCTCGGCGCCCGAGGTGGCCGAAGGGTATCGATGCTGGGGTGCCCTGGTGGTGCACCGCAGTCGGTGACCTCAGCTGCGGTAGGTGTCGCGGCGGCGGTCGATGTCGAGGACGTAGATGGTGCGGTTCTCGTCGTCGATGCGGTAGCGGACACGGTACTCGCCTCGACGGGCCCGCCATTGCCCTTCGAAGGGCTTGCGCAGCGGATGGCGTAGGAGAAGGTGATCGGCCAGGTGTGCTCGTCACGCGTCACCCCGTGGACGACACCGAGGAGGAACGCCGTGAGGACTACCATGCCGAGCGACAGCCCGTGGTGCGGGCTCCACAGGTCGAGGGCGATCATCTGGGCCACGGCCCCGGACGCCCATCGATGGGGTATGCCCCGGCCCGCGGTCGCCATCGTGCCAGCGGGCCAGCCGAGCCCGTCCCTGCTCGACGTGTCGGTGCCGTCCCGAACACCTCGAGAGGGGGGCTGGTTACGACCTCAGCGCCGGCGCATCGTGACTCGCCACAGCCGTCGGGGCAGGCCTCCCTCTTCGAAGGCGGTGACGTCTTCGAGCTCGAACCCGGCGGCGAGGCGCTCGACGAGGGGCCGGTCGAAGAAGTGGACGGCGAAGCCGCCGGTCTCGTAGCGGTCGTCGCCGAGGGACCGCCCGGCGCCGCAGTGGGCATCGCCGGTGTGGCGCACCGTGTAGATGCAGAGGCCTCCAGGTCGCAGCACGCGGCGAACCTCGCCAGCGAGTGCCTCGAGCTCTTCAGTGGTGAGCGCCATGGTGAAGAGCATGTGGGAGTAGCAGGCATCGAAGGACCGCTCGGGGAAGGGGAGCGCCAGGCGCACGTCGTGCACCGTGGTGCGCAGGCGGCTCGACAGCTCGGTCCCGGCCAGCGCAGCGATGCCAGCGAGGGCGTCGGGTGCGAAGTCGATGGCGTGGACCTCGAGCCCGCGCCGGAGCAGTTCGAGGGTGTCGCGCCCCTGGCCCGATCCGAGCTCGAGCACCGCAGAGAGCCGCTCGGCGACAAAGCGTGCCGATGCGTGCCGGCCCGGCTCGCTCGGGTCGGGACCGTACATCTCGGGATTGGCAGCGAAGGTCTCCTCCCAGTGCCGGCGCTGGTCGCCGATAATGCGGTCGTCCGCCGGTGCGGCCGCGGCGACGAGCTTGCCAGCGCCGGGATCTCGGGGCTCGCTCATCGCTCCCCCGACCGCGCCGGCTCCGCCGGCTCCGCGCACAAGAGGCCCTCGATGCGCTGCTCGAGCTCGGCGTGGTCGATCTCGCCGCGGGCGTAGCGCTCGCGCACGATCGCGAGCGGGTCCTCCCGGGCTGGGGGTTCCGTCGTCTTCTCGGCGATGGGGTGCGGCGGCCCGAAGCCGCAGCCCATCCTCAAGA
>JAJYMP010000146.1 GCA_021786915.1 Chloroflexota bacterium | reverse complement strand
CGCCGCAACACCCGCGGCGAGGAGGATCCCGTGACGGTCGAGCCCGTCTCGGCGGTCGTCACCCGAGAGCGGCGGCTTGCCAACCTGCGCGCGACGCTCGCCCGCCCTGGTGGCGCGCCTGCAGGACCCGCCCAGCCGCCGGCACGCGCTCCGTTCGGAGGGCGGCGATCGCCGGACCTCGCGCTCCGGCTCGCGCGAGCGCTGGGCGCGGAGGCATCGGACACGGCGGACGGGTGGCTCGTGCGCCGCGTCATCACGCCCATCGACATGCCGGTGGACCGAGAGCGCCTGGCGGTGCTCCCCGGGCACCCGCCCGCTGACGCCCCGCTCGTCTGCCTCGACACCGAGACCACGGGCCTCGCCACCGCGGCGGGAACGCTGGCCTTCCTCGTGGGCCTGGCGCGCTGGGACGGCGCCTCGTTCCGGCAGACGCAGCTCGTGCTGCCTGACCACGCGGACGAGCCCGCGCTCCTCGCCGAGATCGAGCGCTGGGTGACGCCGGACGCGTGGCTGGTTTCGTACAACGGCCGCGGGTTCGACTGGCCGCTCCTCGAGGCGCGCTTCCGGCTCGCGGGACGGGCGGCACCCGTCCACGCCGGGCACCTCGACCTGCTGCCGTTCGTGCGGCGGGTGTTCCGCCACCGCATGCAGGATGCTCGGCTGCGGACCGTCGAGGAGCAGCTCCTCGGCGTGACCCGGACGGGCGACGTCGAGGGCTGGGAGATCCCATCGATCTACCTCGACGTGCTGCGCGGCGGGCCGGTCGAGCCGCTCGCTGGCGTCGTGATCCACAACGAGAAGGACGTCCGGTCGCTCGGGCTGCTCCTCGCTCATGTGGAGCGGCGGTATGTGGAGCGCGAGACGCGCCTTGGCGCGCCGCGCGGCGACCTGGCCGGCCTCGCCCGCGCCTACGGACGGGAGAGGCGCCACGAGGAGGCACTCGCCTGCCTGGACGACGCGCTGGCGGGGTCGGACGAGAGCCGGGATCCCTTCGGCCGGACGCCCGTGCGCCGCGCTGGCCCAGACGCGGAGGACATGTGGCCGGGCGCTGGCTGGTGGGAGCCGCGCACGCGTCCGCACTTCGGGGGCCGGGCGCCGCGCGGCGGGTGGCGCGGGGACCTGGCGGCCGGACGTGGCGGCCCGCTCGGGCCCGAGGCGAGCACGGCACCTTGGGACGCGGGGCCGGGCTGGACCGATGAGCGGATCGCGGCCGAGCGGGCCAGGACGCTCCGGCGGCTCGGGCGGTGGGCCGAGGCCGGAGAGGCGTGGCAGGCGGCCGCGGGGGCCGGCGGCGCGCTGGGCGCCATCGCCTGGATCGAGGTGGCGAAGCTGCGCGAGCACCGCCTTGCAGATCCCCGTGGGGCGCTCGCGGCGACGAGGGCAGCGTGGCGGATCCTCGAGCGGTCGCGGGCCCTCGGGCGCCCCTACCCGCGCGTCGAGGCGGACCTCGTGCGTCGCGGGGCGCGACTCACCGCACGGATCGGGCGGAGGGCGCTGATGGCGGCCGACTGACACCTCGTGTCAGTCCGGGTTGTCGCCGCCCGACATCCTCGCGATCGCATCCTCGCGGTGGGGCACGCCGAACAGGCCCGGGCCCTCGAGGATCAGCGAGCCGCACGCGGCGCCGAGCCGGAGGTCGCCGTCGCCGTCGGGCCAGTGCGCAACGAGCAACGGCTCCACCTGGGCCGCGAAGACGCCCGAGAGGAACGAGTCGCCGGCGCCGACCGGGTCCACGTAGGTCCGGATGGGAATGGAGTGCCAGTGCCGCGTGGACGCGATCACGCCGTCGTGGCCGATGCGATGGGCGTTCCCGCCGTGGATGCCGTCGGTCAACAGCATCTCCGTGCCCGGGCGGAGGAGTCTGGCGAGGTCGGCCGCGCTCGTGGCATCGTCGATGTCGTCCACGCCCACGCCGATGAGGTTCGCCCGCCACACGACCGGCGAGGTGAACGGCTGTCGGTGGTTGACCTTGGCGCCCGGGACGAGGACGCGCAGGAGGCCCTGCCAACCCAGGGCGACGTGGGCATCGGGCGGCGGGATCTCGGCCCAGATGTCGGGGATCTCCGCCGCGACCGGGGCGATCATCCAGGCGCGGGCGGACCGCCAGGCGTCGGGCAGCGCCGCTGGGTCGACTGGATCGGAGACCTGCGGGGTCTCCTGGATGCGACCCGTCGGCGTCTCGGTGTTGATGAAGATGGGCCCCTTCGATCCGGGCTGGATGAGCACGTCCACGCCGGCGTCCCGGATCATCTCGATCTCGCTCGAGCCAGCGGCGAGGTCGTCGGCCACCACGATGGCGCCGACTCGAAGGCCCAGCCGCGCCAGCGCGAGCGCCGAGTACGAGGCGCCGCCCCCCAGCCGCCAGCCGCGCGGGTCGTCATCGACCAGGTCACGACAGGCAGACCCGACCACCACCACGTCCGGCGTCGCGCTCATCCATCCTCCCGGGGTCGCTCGACGCCCCGCCTATACTTGCGGCCCCTGCTCGCGCACCACCACGGCGCCAGGACGCCGTCTCGACCGAGGTTCCCAATCATGCACTTCTACGAACTCCACGAAGGCGACGACGACGTCTACGCCGACATCATCCTCGTCCGCGAGGAGGAGATGGATGCCGAGGAGTTCTTCGAACTGGTCCAGGCCATCCGCCGGCGCGTCGTGGATTCGTTCGAGCAGGACACACTCGTGGAGGCCATCGCCGAGGAGTTGGAGGCGAACTACGAGTTCACCGCCATCACCGACGATCGGCTGACCGCCGCGGTGAACGTCTCGCGCGACCCTGAGGAGAACTTCCTGGCCGACCTCGAGCCATCCGAGGAGGGTACCGACTACGCCACGATCCTGGCGGACCTCCAGGCGGGAGATCCCCGGCTGAACTGAGGGTCGCGGCCGAGATCCCCGGCTGAACTGAGGGTCGCGGCCGCGGGTCGCGGCTCGCGCGCCTGTCGCCATCCCGGCGCCGCGGGTGCCCCGCCTGTGGCCCGGCCCGCGCGCTGATCGCCTGCCCGCCGCTCGCCCGCCGTTGCCGCTCGCCCAACGGGTGAACGGAGGCCTGCGCGCTGCCGGCTGCTCGCCAGTCGAGCGTCCTGAACCCTGCGGGCGTCGTCCCAACCGCCAGGCGAGCCGCAGCCACACTGCGGGAGCCGGTCAGCTCGCCAGGCGAGCGGCGGAGGCGAGAGGCGGAGGGCGGAGGCATGGGCGGCCGGCGGGCGCGGGTTCGAGGCTGCCACCACGCGGCGTAGGTGCCGCGGTCAGTCGCGGGAGGCGATGCCGCGCTGCATGACGAGCAGGTCGTCACGAGCCGTCCAGCCGGTAGCGCGCCAGAACGCCTGGCCCTCGACGTTGTCGCGGTAGACGACGATGTTGCACTTGCCGATGCCCGCTGCTCGCAGCCCCTCGAGGCACCCGTCCACGAGCCCGCGCCCGAGACCACGCCCGCGCTCCTCAGGCACGACGGCGAGGTGGTTGATGCTGCCCCGCCGCCCGTCGTGACCGCACAGCACGGCACCAACGAGGGTCTCGCCGCGCACCGCGACCAGGCTGAGGCCGGGGTTCCGCTCCAGTGCGGCGACCACCGCCTCGCGCTCGTCCCCTACCCCGAGCCCGACACCCGGCGTCCGCCGCCAGAGGGCCAGGACCGCGTCGTAGTCGTCGGCGGCCATCGGCCGGATGCGGACGGGCGCCTCGTCGTCGGCCATCGGCAGTGCCTCCCTACCTCATGTGCCTCCCTACTTGCTGAACAGGATCTCGATGACGTCGCCGTCGCGCACCCGGTAGGTCTTGCCCTCCGAGCGCAGCCTGCCGTGCTTCTTGGCCTCGGCCATCGACCCGATCGCGAGCAGGTCCTCGTAGCCGATCGTCTCGGCGCGGATGAATCCGCGCGCGAGGTCGGTGTGGATGGCGCCGGCCGCGTCGACCGCGTTGGAGCCGTCCGGGATCGGCCACGCGCGCACCTCGTCGGGGCCGGCGGTGAGGAACGAGATGAGCCCGACCAGCCGATACGAGAGCGCGATGACCCGGTCGAGGCTCGACTCGTGGAGTCCCAGCTCCTCCATGAACACCGCCGCCTCGTCGGGCTCGAGCTCGCCCAACTCCATCTCGATCCGCGCCGAGAGCGCGTCGACCATGGCATGGCGGTGCTGGTAGCCGGCAGCGATCCTCTCGATGAGCGCGGGCTCGCGCGCCAGGTCGCCCTCGCCCACGTTGAGCAGGACCAGGACCGGCTTCTGGGTCAGGAACCGGTAGCCGCGGAGCGCCTTCTCCTCGTCCTCGTCGAGCGCCTCGTCGCGGATCGGGCGGCCGGCCTCCAGGGCGGGCTTGAGGCGCGACAGGATCGCCTCCTCGCGCTCGTTGGCCTCGCGCTCCGCCGGCGTGCCGTGGCGGCCGGAGGACTTGAGGCGCTCGAGGCGGCGGTCGACCATCGCGAGGTCGGCGAGGATGAACTCGAGGTCCAGCTGCTCGAGG
>JAJYMP010000562.1 GCA_021786915.1 Chloroflexota bacterium | reverse complement strand
GACATCTTCAGCGCCGACTTCCTGCTCAAGCGCCCGCTGCTCCAGGCGCTCGAGACCAGCGACGGCGTGCCCCCGGTCCTCCTGATCGACGAGATCGACCGCGCCGACGAGGAGTTCGAGGCCTACCTGCTCGAGATCCTGTCCGACTTCCAGGTCACCGTCCCCGAGATCGGCACGATCCGGGCCGCCGAGGCCCCCCGCGTGGTCCTCACCTCGAACCGCACGCGCGAGGTCCACGACGCGCTGAAGCGCCGCTGCCTCTACCACTGGATCGACTACCCCACCGCGGCCAAGGAGTTCGAGATCGTCTCGACCCGCGTGCCCGAGGCCCCGGCGGACCTCGCGCGCGACCTCGTCGCCTTCGTCCACCGCCTCCGCACCGCCGACCTGACCAAGGTGCCGGGCGTGGCCGAGACGCTCGACTGGGCCGCCGCGCTGCTGAGCCTGGGCGCGACCGAGCTCGACGGCGACGTGGTCGACCAGACCCTCGGCGTCGTCCTCAAGTACGAGGAGGACATCCGGGCGGTCCGCGGCGCCAACGCCCGGCGCTACCTGGCCGAATCCACCGCCGGCGCCTCCTCGTCGCAGGCGGCGTCGTGAGCGGGCAAGGCTCACCGCTGACGGCCGAGACCACCGACCGCCCCGGGGAGCCGAGCGCCCGGGTCGACCTCCACTGCCACACGTCCGCCAGCTTCGACGGGGTGGCCGATCCGGTCGCCCTCGTCGCGCGGGCAGCGGAGCGCGGGCTGACCCACGTGGCGATCACGGACCACGACACCCTCGACGGAGCCTTCCGGGCCCGTGACGCGGCCCCCGGCGGCCTCGAGGTGCTGATCGGCTGCGAGGTGCACACGCGCGAGGGCGACCTCGTGCTCGTGTTCCTGGAGCGGCCGATCGGGCGGGGCCTGTCCGCCAGAGAGGCGATCGCGGCCGGGCGCGAGCAGGGTGCGGCCATCGGCATCCCGCATCCGTACGACCATTCGCGGCGCTCGCTGCTGCTGCAGCCCGCCAATGAGGAGCTCGTGCGCCTGGTCGACTGGGTGGAGGCGTGGAACGGCCGCGTGACGCGCCAGGCGGTGAACGAGCGGGCCGCCGCCCTGGCAACCCGCCTCGCGATGCCCGGCATCGGTGTCTCCGACGCGCACGCGCTGATCGAGGTCGGCCGGACGTACACCGCCATGACCGGCGATCCCGCCACGCCGGCGAGCCTCCTCGCGGCCCTGCGGGAGCCGATGACGATCGTCCACGATGGGCCGCCCGCCGCCGCGGGCCAACGGCTGGGGCGCCTGCTCCGCCGCCGACCGGGCGCGATCGGGGCGACGCGGTGACCGACCCCTGGAGCCGCCCGGCCGACGCCCCGCCGCCGGTCTGCCCGTACCTGGGCCTGGTCGACGACCCGGACTCGCACTTCGCGTTCCCGTGGAGCGCCCAGCGCTGTCACGCCTCGGGGCGCCCGGCCGCCATCGAGAGCGCGAAGCAGGCCCGCGACTGCCTGACCGAGGCGCACGTCGCCTGCTCCCGCTACCGCCCCCCCGTGGCGAGCGCCGGCGCCGCCACCGTGAGCCTCGCCGCCCTCAAGGCCAACGCGCCCCACCGGCCCGGCGGGCGCATGTCCGGTCGGCGCTCCGTCAACACCATGGTGATCGTCATCCTGGCTGTCCTCGCCGCGATGGGCGGCATTGCGATCGGGTGGCGCCTCGCGGGCACGCTGAACACCGGAGCTGTGGTCAGCGGCGGGTCGCCCACGGCCGGGGCGTCGGCCGCGCCCGCATCGGCCACCGCAGCGCCGCCGTCGGCCGCGCCGAGCCTCACGCCGTCGGCATCCCCGTCGATGGCGCCGAGCGCAAGCCCGTCGCCCACCCCGTCGCCCGCCCCGACGCGAGCGCCCTCCCGATCGCCGTCGGCCACGCAGGCGCTCGTCACGCACCAGATCAAGCGGGGCGAGACGCTGACGATCATCGCGGCCAACTACGGCGTCACGCTCGCTGCCCTGGAGAAGGCGAACGGGATCACGAACCCCAGCCTCATCATCACGGGCCAGATCCTGGTCATCCCGGCCCATTGACGGGGGCCTGGCCCCCGACAAGGGGGTCTGGGGGCCGATCGGCCTATTGGCGCCGTGACACTGCGCGCTAGAATGAACACCCGGCGTCCCTGCACGACGCGGTGCCATCGTGTACCGGTATGCACGCGTGAGGTAGGATTACTGGGTTCGGGTGCAACGCGCCCGGAGGAATAGGGAAGGAAGCAGATGCGAAGCCGTCTCCAGACCGCCGCCACCGCCATCCTCGGGGGGTCCCTGCTCGCACTCGTCGCTGCCGCGACGGTGCTCGCCTATGCCGGCCAGGTCGCCGCCACTGTCCAGGTCTCGTCGCCGGCGGGGCCCCAGGCGTGCAACACGCCGATCACCGTGAGCGCCCTCATCAAGGATGCAGCCGGGTCGGCCATCTCGGGCCAGCCCGTGGCCTGGGCGTTCACCAGCGGCAACGTCACGGGTGACAAGGTGCTCCTGACGCCCACCACCACGAACACGAGTGGCATCGCCACCACCCACATCCAGCTCGCCTGCTCGCCGCACACGCTCGTTCTGGGCGCGACGGCAGACCAGTCGGTGGGCAACACCACGATCGTCGCGTCGGGCAAGGCGCTGCCGCGGACAGACACGGCTCCGGCGTCAACGATTCCGACCATGCTGCTGGCGGGCCTCGCGGTCGTCGCGGGCATGGGCCTGATGCTTCGCCGCCTCGCCGCTGACCGCCGCTGACCCTCGCGACCCGGACAACATGGCGTCTCGCGTCCCCGCGCGGACCGTGACGTCCTCTAGCTCGGCACTGGCTCCGCGCGGGCGAAGGCGGCCCAGGCGAGATCCACGGACAGGGGCGGCCCGCGCAGGATGACCGATATCGACACGGACGCGCCGGCGCCGCCGCCTTCCCGCCGGCGCCGCCGCCGCTCGTCGCCTGCACGCCGCGTCGCTCGGTTCCTCGGCATCGATCGCGCCCGGGGGCGTGCCGCCGTCCTGGTGGCCGCCCTCGCCGTTCTCCTGGTCGCAGCGTTCATGGCTCTTGGCGGCCAGCCCTCGCCCGGCGCCGAGCCGACGGGATCGCCAAGCGCGCCGGCCGCCTCAGCCGCCACGGCCGCCACGCTGCCGCCCCTGCCGACCTCCTCCGCCTTCCTCCCCCCAACGTCGTCGCTGGCGCCCATCGCGACGCCCAGCCCGTCCCCGGTGGGGATCGTCGCGAACCGCATCCAGATCCCGCGCCTGGGGATCGACCTGCGGATCGTCGAGGGAGACGGGTTGGACGCACCCATGAACAAGGCCGCCCACTACCCCGGCACGGGCTGGCCGGGCGGCGGGACAAACATCTATATCTATGCCCACGCCCAGACGGGCATGTTCCTCACGCTGTGGCAGGCGAAGGTTGGCGACCAGGTCATCCTCGACCTCGTTGACGGGACCACCCGCACCTACGTCGTGACGCAGGTGCTGCCGAAGGTCCCGTACGACGCCCTCCAGTACGTGGCGTCCACGCCCACCGAGCAGCTCACCCTCCAGACCTCCACCTCCTACACGCCCACGGCGCCCCGGTTCATCGTGATCGCGATGCCGGAGCCAGCGGGCTCTCCTGCTGCTCCGTCCGGCTCGGCCCAGTGACGGACGCATCGAGCCGGCACACCCGCCGACGCCGCCGGCATGGAACACGGCGACGCCGGCGCTGGGTCTTCGCGGGAGTGGCCGTCCTCCTCCTGCTGCTCGTCGGATCCGGTGCGGCGCTGGCCGTGTTCCGCTACCTGCCGGCCCTCGACGAGGCCCGGGCGCTCCGGACGGACCTCGAGACGATGGTGAGCCAGGCGAAGGCCGCCGGTCTGGGGCTGGACCGCACGGAGCTCACCGGCCTGGAGCAGGACGACCGGTCCGCCCGCAGCCACTTCACGAGCCTCGACGACCTGCTCACCGGCGACCCGCTCGTCGCTCTGGCCCGCGCCCTCCCGCCCACCCATGACGTCGTGGTGGGGGCCGATCACGTCGCGCAGGCGGGCGGGGCGCTGCTCGATGCGGCGGACGCCGGGCTCTCGCTGGCCGATCGCTACGTCACCATCAAGGAGCAGGCCGCGGCCGGCGGCTCCGCGGGCGAGGGGAGCGCGCTCGCCCAGCTGACCGCGCTGATGGCCACGGGCCAGGCGGATGTGAACCGCGCGGTGGCCGCCGTGGACCGCGCCCAGGCGGCGCTCGACGCGGCGCCCGCCAAGCTGCCCGCGCCGATCGCCGGCATCCGGGACCTGATGGTGCAGCGCATCGCGGACTACGGCCCGGTGCTGCACGCGTACGCCGAGCTCCAGGGCACGCTGCCGGGGATCCTGGGCTGGGACAGCCCCAAGCGGTACCTCGTGCTCACGCAGGACCCGGCCGAGCTGCGGCCGACCGGCGGCTTCATCGGCAGCTTCGGCACGATCACCTTCGACAAGGGGCACATCACCGAGCGCCACTTCCAGGACGTCACCCTTCTGGA
>JAJYMP010000327.1 GCA_021786915.1 Chloroflexota bacterium | reverse complement strand
TGGCACAGGCGGAGCCGGTGGAGATGGCGATGCCCTCGAGGTCGAGCGCCAGTGCCGCCGAGCCGCCCTCGATCCCGCGCGCCACGAACGATGCGATGTGGGGCAGTCGGTCCACCGGATGCCCCGTAGCCTCGACCAGCCCCGTGGCGAGGATCGCCGCCGACAGCCGGTCGCGCTGCGCCCGGACGCGCGGCAGCAGCTCGGCGCGCTCCGCGGCACGGAGCTCGAACGCCCGCGCCATCCCCACCGCCCCAGCGACGTTCTCCGTGCCCGCGCGTCGATGCCGCTCCTGCCCGCCACCGTGCTGCTGCGCCAGGAGGTGCGTGCCCCGCCGGATCCACAGGGCGCCGACGCCCTTGGGTCCCTCGACCTTGTGCGCGGCCAGCGAGACGAGATCTGCCCCGAGCCCGCCCAGGTTGAACTCGGTCCACGGCGCCGCCTGCACCGCGTCAACGTGGAACAGGATCCCGTGCCTGGCGCGTACTCGCTCCGCGATCTCGGCAATGGGCTGGATCGTGCCGACCTCGTTGTTGCCCAGGATCACCGACACGACCGTCGTCCGGTCTGTCAGCGCCCGCTCGATGTCGTCGGGGTCGACGCGCCCGTAACGGTCCACGCCCACCTCGACCACCTCGAAGCCGAACTTCTCGAGGTGGCGGAGCGTGTGACCGGTGGCCTGGTGCTCGACCGCGGTGGTGACCAGGCGATGGCCCTTCGGGCGCCCGGCCCAGGCCGCGCCCTTGAGGGCGAGGTTCGTCGCCTCGGTCCCGCCGCTCGTGAACACCAGCTCGCGCGGGTCGGCACCCAGCGCACCGGCGAGCCGCTCGTGCGCGTCGTCGAGCGCCTCCCGGGCCGCCCGGCCGAAGACGTGGGCCGACGAGGGGTTGCCGAACACGCCGCTCAAGAGCGGCAGCATCGCCTCGAGGACCTCGGGTCGGACGGGGGTCGTGGCGGCGTGGTCGAGGTAGATCGGCATCGTCCGCGGATTGTACGACCGGGGCTTGCGCGACCCTCGGGAATCCTCGGGGCCGTTGCACCGCGGGTGGAGAATGGGGGCATGGATGCGCTGGCGTTCGCGCTCCTCGTCGTGGTGTGCGCCCTGGTGGGCTGGGCGATCCGGTATCTGGCCGCGGACCGGCCGATCCTCGCTGACGTCTTCCGCTACCGCAGCCCCGGCTGGCCGAGCGGCGTGCAGGAGGACGACGACCTCCAGTGGCGATGGCAGCCGCCGACTCCGCCGAGCACCCCGCGGACCGAGCGGTTGCGGGTGCACATCGGCGAGGGGAGGCCGATCGACGCGCTGCGGCGGCGCCGACGCTGAGGGGTCGCAGGCGGCTCGCGCCGAAGGCGTGAAATCGCCGGTTTTCGCTCTATCCGAACACGGACCGCCGTTGGGGCACCTTCACCCCGCCTGGAATGGCGCCATCGTCGCTCAACCGACCTCCGCGGAGCACGCTGTGCGTCCGGAGGTGCGCGCCCGGAGGCGCGAATCGCCTCGGGTCGACCCGCCTGTTCGCTCTATCCGAAAAACCGCCGGGACGAGCCTCGCGCGCTGAACGAGCGCAAGTCCCGCTCGCCCGCGCAAGGTCGCCTAGCCCCGCTCCGCCCGCGAGAGGTCGTACGCCCGCCCGCGCTCCTTCTCGCGGTCCTGCTTGGCGAGCAGCCGCTTCCGCAGGCGGATCGCGGACGGCGTCACCTCTACCAGCTCGTCCGCCCCGATGAACTCGATCGCGCTCTCAAGCGTGAGCGGCCGCGGCGGCGTGAGCCGCAGCGCCTCGTCGTGGGAGTGCGTCCGGATGTTGGTGAGCTTCTTCTCCTTGGTCGCGTTGACGTCCATGTCGCCTGAGCGAGCGTTCTCGCCGACGATCATCCCCTCGTAGACGTCCACGCCCGACCCGATGAACAGCTCGGAGCGGTCCTGGAGGTTGAACAGCGCGTAGGCATTGGAGGTCCCGGTGCGGTCGGACACCAGCACGCCGTTGGTGCGGTGCGTCACCTCGCCCGCCCACGGCCCGTACCCCTCGCCGATCTGGTGCAGCAGCGCGGTCCCGCGGGTGTCCGTGAGCAGCTGCCCGCGGTAGCCGATCAGCCCGCGCACGGGCAGGACGAACTCCATGCGGACCCGGCCGTCCGCGTCGGTGCTCATCTGCTCGAGGCGGCCCTTGCGGCCCGCCATCGCGGTCTGCACCTCGCCGATGTAGTCCGACGGGATGTCGATCGTGATCCGCTCGTACGGCTCCTGGACCTCTCCGTTGACCTCGTGGAGGATCACCTCGGGCCGACTGACGGTGAGCTCGAAGGATTCGCGGCGCATCTGCTCGATCAGGATGGCCAGCTGCAGCTCGCCGCGGCCGCGAACCTCGAACGTGTCCCCCGAGTCGGTGGGGTAGACCTCGATCGACACGTTGCCCAGGACCTCGCGCTCGAGGCGCGCCTTGATCTGGCGCGACGTGACGTACTTGCCGTCACGGCCGCCGAGGGGCGACGTGTTCACGCCGAAGGTCATGCTCAGCGTCGGCTCGTCGACGTCGAGGCGGGGCAGCGGGCGAGGGTCGCCGGGGTCGGTGAGCGTGTCGCCGATCGTCACCTCGGGCAGGCCGGCCACGGACACGATCTCGCCCGGGCCCGCTTCCGCGATGTCGACGCGATCCATGCCGCGCGCGGTCTGGAGGCTGGTCACCGTGCCGGAGAGCACCACGGTGCGCCCCGGCTCGACAGAGCCGCTGGGGTCGTCCTCCTCCTGCCGCAGGACCGTGATCCGCTGCCCCACCCGGATCGTCCCGTTCCGGATCCTGCCGACGGCCATGCGTCCCACATACTCGTTCGCGGACAGGTTCGTGACCAGCAGCTGGAGCGGGTGGCCGGGCTCGTACGTGGGCGCGGGCGTGACGTCGATCAGAAGCCGCAGCAGCGGGTGGAGGTCCGTCCCGGGTGTCGCGAGGTCGCGCGTCGCGGTGCCCGCCTTGGCGTTGGTGTACACGACCGGGAACTCGATCTGGTGCTCGTCGGCGCCGAGGTCCATGAACAGCTCGTAGACGTCGTCGAGGACTTCGGCGGGCCTGGCGTCGGCGCGGTCGATCTTGTTGAGCGCCACGACCACCGGAAGCCGGCGCGCCATCGCCTTCTGGAGGACGTACCGGGTCTGGGGCAGCGGGCCCTCGGCGGCATCCACCAGCAGCAGCACGCTGTCGACCATGAGCAGCGACCGCTCGACCTCGCCGCCGAAGTCGGCATGACCGGGTGTGTCCACGATGTTGAGCCGGACGCCGTCGACCTCGATCGTGGTCTGCTTGGCGAGGATCGTGATGCCCTTCTCGCGCTCGAGGTCCATCGAATCCATCACCCGGTCGATGAGCGCCTGGTTGTCGCGGAAGACGCCCGTCTGGCGGAGCATCGCGTCGACCAGCGTGGTCTTGCCGTGGTCGACATGGGCGACGATAGCGACGTTGCGCAAATCGGCGCGGAGGACGGTGGCGGGGCGTGCGGGCACGGCGGAGCCGGGGGTGTCACTCATGGGCCGCGCAAGTGTCGCACATGCCGGGCCAACGGGCGGCGAGCAGCGTCCCCGCTGGCGGCGGGCGGTCCTGGCGCGGGCCGGGGCGTTGGGCCAGCCAGCTCGCGGACATCCGCAGCGCAGTGCCGTAGGCCCGATCCAGGGGGTCGCGACAGTCCACTCCGCCCGTGGTCGACCATGAAGCGGCAATCCCACAGCCGCCGAGCCCGTCGGGCGCCCGCTCCCCCATCCGCGCCCACTACACTCCTGTCCGTGCAGGAGAAGCCCGAATGACCGTCGCCGCCGTCATCCTCGCCGCGCTGCCAGTCTCGGCGCTGGCCGATGCCGAGGGGACCCCTGCCGTCCGCCGGATCGCCGACGCGGCGTGGGCTGGCGGTGCGACCCCGGTCGTCGTCGTCGCCGACGATCCGGACGGCGCCGTGGCCACGGCCCTCGCGACGGCCGAGGCGACGCTCCTCGCTCCCGCACCCAGCAAAGGCGGGCCGGCCGAGCAGACCGCGCAGGGCATGGCCGCTGCCCGGCAGCTGGTCGGCGGCACCACCGCCGCCCTCGTCTGGCCCGCGCGGATGGCATGGGCGGACGCCGAGACCGTCACCACCCTGATCCACGCGCACGGCGATGACCTGCTCGCGGTCCTCCGCCCGGCCTACGACGGCGTCGCCGGGTGGCCCGCGCTCGTGCCGATGAGCGTGCTGGATCACATGGCGACGCTCAGCCCATCGTGCACGCCCGACGAGATCCTCGACAGCCTGGCCGTCGCCGGCGTCGCGATCCGCACCCTGGACAGCGGCGACCCCGGCACCACCAGCGACGTCACGGTCCCCCGGGCAGCCCTGCCGCCGTTCGACGGCCCGCCGCGGGCCGACGACGACGTCGAGCGCGAGTGGGGTGTCCCCGCCGCGGATCTGCCCGACGACGCGCCGCCCGCCGGCCCGACGCGCCTCGCCAACGCCGACCCGGCCTCCTAGGACACACCTGTGGCAACCCGACTCGGCCGGCCGCGCC